>NZ_JBXEJO010000029.1:0-103166 GCF_056837965.1 Bradyrhizobium ferriligni | reverse complement strand
CTGTCAACGCTTCGAAGTCGCCCTCACGGACGCCTCCGCATGACTCGGGGTCAGGGTGGGTCGCTACTCCTTTCCTGTATCGAACTTTCATCGACTATCCTTCGCCAGTTTCACTGGCGCACTACGCATCCGACGGGGGCCGTCTTGCGTGACGGATGGTAATTGGCGAAGCGTGTGACCTTAAGTCTAGCTTTAAGGTCATCAGGCGATGCGGGTCGAGGTTTTGGGCGGGCTGGAGCGGCGGCGGCGCTGGTCGCAGGACGACTAGGCACGGATTGTCGAGGAGACGTTGGCGCCGGGCGCGAAGGTGACTGAGGTTGCGCGTCGCAACGGAGTAGCGGCCAGCCTGGTGTTTACCTGGCGTCGACAAGCACGGACATCGGAACAAGTTGTACCATCTTTTACGCCGGCGCAGATCGCCGCCGTGGCGGCATCGGCTGAGGAAACTCCGAAGCTTTTGCCTACGGTTGACGGCCGAGTTCGCTCCGTGGCAGCCGC
This sequence comes from Bradyrhizobium ferriligni, assembly GCF_056837965.1. Classification (NCBI taxonomy): domain Bacteria; kingdom Pseudomonadati; phylum Pseudomonadota; class Alphaproteobacteria; order Hyphomicrobiales; family Nitrobacteraceae; genus Bradyrhizobium; species Bradyrhizobium ferriligni. The sequence continues at coordinate 102,668 of NZ_JBXEJO010000029.1, read as the reverse complement.
GCGTACTGGATTGATAGAGATCGATCTCGGCAACCGACGGTGCATCCGGGTGGATGCGCACGTCGATCCGGAGGCGCTGGCGCGGGTCCTCGATGTGCTTGGACGCCGATGATTGCTATACCGGGGAATGTGCGAGTGTGGCTCGCGACAGGCTACACGGATATGCGCAGAGGCTTTCCGTCGCTGGCACTCCAAGTGCAGGAGGTGCTGCACAAAGACCCGCTCAGCGGTCATCTGTTCGTCTTCCGCGGTCGCCGCAGCGATCTTGTGAAGGCGATCTGGCACGATGGCCAGGGCGCCTGCTTGTTCACAAAAAGACTCGAGAGAGGAAAGTTCATCTGGCCATCGGTTGCCGGTGAATCGGTAACGATCTCGCCGGCGCAGTTGAGCTATCTGCTGTCCGGGATCGATTGGCGTAACCCTCAAGAAACCCAGCGTCCGACGCGGGTCGGATAGCCATTTTACGGGTTTGAATCTGCTGCTTGATCTGATTCAATGGCTTCATGATATCGAAGCCGGACGATCTTCCATCGGACCTTGCGAGTGCCCTGGCGGCGCTGCAGGCCGAGCGTGAGGCGCGGCTGCGAGCCGAGGCGGTGGCTGCCAGTGCGCGGGCGGAGCTGTCGGACAACGAGGCGCTGATCGCGCATCTCGAGCTGCGGATCGAGAAGCTCAAACGCGAACTGTATGGGCAGCGCTCCGAGCGCACGGCACGGCTGCTCGAGCAGCTGGAGTTGGAGCTCGAAGACCTCGTCACCACGGCGAGCGAGGATGAGCTTGCCGCGCAGGCCGCAGCGGCGAAGACGCAGAACGTCCGCCCCTTCATGCGCAAGCGGCCGGTGCGCAAGCCATGGCCGGATGACATCGAACGCGAGCGCGTCGTCATTGAGGCTCCAACGACCTGTGCCTGCTGCGGTGGATCGCGGCTGGCGAAGATCGGTGAGGATTTGACCAAGACGCTGGAGGAGATCCCGCGCCGCTTCAAGCTGATCGAGACGGTGCGCGAGAAGTTCACCTGCCGCGATTGCGAGAAGATCAGCCAGCCGCCCGCGCCTGCCGCGCGGCAATCTGGATGGAAGCGCGTATTGCCTCACATATTGATGCTCCCGGGTGCGATCGGTTGCCTCATTTATTTTGCTCCTGGCTTGGGTTGAGGAGGAGGCCGGGTGCGGAGATGGCCGGGGTTTCGGAGCGCCCGGCCTCCTCCGCCGGCACCTCGCACGTCATTGGGGTGTTGTGACCTCATACCCTGGCAGCAGTTTTTCGCTAGGAGCGAACAGCAGCGCATTCGCTTGCTCGCTGCGCCAGGATTTCAGCCGACGTTGAAGGGTTCGAAGAAGCTTGTTCGGATAGACTCCAGGATATTCCACCTGCAAGCGCGAGAGGAGTTCGCTGCCAGTTCGCCAGGGCTCGGCTTCAAACCATTTTCGCAAATCTGGCGTTGCCCGGATGAGCGGGTCGGGACGACGTCGGCCTCTTTTCGCCTTCACGATTGGCCGATCCGTCGGTCGCATGGCTCCATCCTTCCAGGCCGTGCGCAGGCTTGCCAGGAAGCGATCGATCGATTGCGATGCCGCCGCAGGATGGGTGATTGGTTGGATATCCGCGAGCGCCGCGAGGCGATCCTGCGCGTCGCGGATGTCGCGCAACAACGCGACCGGATCGAGAGCGGCATAGATTTCTTTGAGATGCTGGCGGACCGCATCAGGCGTGCGGGAGTCCGCGGTCAGGCGCTGGTGAGGTGTTGCCGGCGCGCTGTATGTCTTGCGCACACGAGCACCGTCGCGTTGCTTGGCTATCAGTTTGAACGAGGGTTGGAAGAAGTTTACGAAGAGCCGCGCTGATCGATAGAGTTCGGCCAGCAGCTCGGCCGCTTCCAGGCCTTCGAACCGACGATAGCCAACCATCCTGCGCACGACCGCGCCGTTCTTCTGCTCGACGAACGCCTGGTCATTCTTCCGGTAGGGACGGCAACGCGTGAAGACAATGTTGCCCGCCTCGCAGTAGGCTTTCAGCGTCTCGTTCATGAACACGGTATCATTGTCGGTATCGAGGCCGAGCAGCGCAAAAGGCAAATGTTTGCGCAATTCCGTCAGTACCGTGCTCAACAGCGTCTGTTCGCGCACGATCAGAGGAGCGCACTCTGTCCAGCCGGTAGCAATGTCCGTGAGCACGAGGGTCTGGATGAAGCTGCCGCGCGCAGATGGACCGCTATGCGCTACAAGGTCAGCCTCGACGAACCCCGGCGCAGGATCGTTCCAATCTGCCGACGTCCGTATTGGAACACTGCGACGCAGGGAATGCGCTGTGTGCCGTCGGCGCTTGCGACCTAATTGTTCTCGGACCCGCACCAATGCGCGATCGATCGTCGCAGCGCTCATCGCCAAAAGTTTGTCGCGGATCTCAGGGGCAAGGTCGAGGTGGCCGTGCCGTTCCATCGCCTCAATCAGCGCAGGCATTAACACCTTCAACCGCTTCCCGCAGATCCGGTCTGACGCTTCCCAAAGGAGCACGAGCGCGTTGTGTTCTGCCTCATTATAGATCCGACGTCGCGCCCGTCGGCCTGGGCATACGTCTTCCTGGCCTCGAAGTAGACGCATCGCATGCTTGCGATGGCGACATGAATTGCTCGCGGTGCCGCGGCCAGCATGCTCGACGATAACGGAGCGGCTGGCCCTCCCGCTTCGCTGCTGCGCGACTGAGATGTGCTGGTCGCTTTCACCGAACAAAGCCGCAACCTAATTCGGCTGAGGAAAGTCATGTACCTGATCGGGCCGCCCTGCACGCTTTCTCATGAATCGTGTTCACATCGTCTTCTCTTCACGCCAGACTACGTACTGCCGCCCGCCGCGCTTCCGATCACCGGCAGCACGTCGGGGACCGCGCGATCGGGCGTGTCGTCCTTCCAGCGCACCGAGCCGAACGGTCGCTCCAGCATGCGGCGGATGCGCACTGGGTCGGTGCCGACGTGAAAGGCCATGGCCTGCTGTTCTAGCGCACGCTCTGAATGGGTCGAGCGGTTGCGCTGGCGCAGATAATCGAGCCAGGTCGGGCAATGATAGCGCTCAGTCCACAGTTGGGGGTCTGCGATGTCGCGTGCAATCGACCAGCCATAGGCGCCGTTGCGCTGTCGCGACAGCTGCACGTCCTGCATTACGTTGTGGAAGGCCCGTGCGTTCTCCTGCGCAACCCGATATTCGATTTCAACAACCAAAGGCCCGCTGCGCGCGGTCAGCGCCAAGCGCACCTGAGGATCGTCAAGCACCTCGGCCTCTTCACCACGAGCGCCAGTGCGTGGCATGCCCAACCAGCGCCCCAAGAGCGGGGAAGCCAGCATCAGGACGGCAGAGACTAGGAGCGCCGTTTCGACCCCGGCGGCATCGGTCAGATGCCCCCACCCCCAGCTGCCAACGGCAATCCCGCCTGAGCTCGCCGCTTGATAGGCCGCGAGCGAACGCCCGGCGACCCAACGCGGCGCCGATAGCTGCACACCAATATTGAACAGCGCCCAAACCATCATCCACGCGGCTCCCACGACGACCAATGCAGCCGCCGTCAAAAATGGTTCGCGGCTCAGCGCGACTGCGGCAATGGCCCCACCTATCGATAGCGCGCATGCGCGGATCGCCGCTTCCCCGGTCATGCGCTTGCGTACCTCGTTGATGTTGAGAGCGCCGATTACTGCGCCCAGACCGAAGGCGCTGAGCATCAGGCCGTAGGTCTCTGCACCGCCATGCAGGAGATCGCGCGCCACGAGCGGCATCAGTGCCGTGATCGCGCCACCGATCACGCCCGTCACCATGGTGCGGGTCAACACAATCTTGATCGGTGGTGAATTGGTGATGTAGCGCACGCCCGAAATAATTGCGCGGCTCAGCCGTTCAGGCGGTAGACGTGACGATTCGGAGGCGCGTTTCCACAGCAATAGCGCGACTATCAGCGGTAGGTAGAGCAGCGCGTTGAGCGCGAACGCAGCTACCGCACCTGCGGAAGCAACAACCACCCCCCCGATCGCAGGGCCCACGCTTCGCGCGATGTTGTAGCTGATGCCATTTAGCGCGATTGCGGACGGCAGCGCCTCCGTGGGGACCTGCTCACTGACAGAGGATTGCCAGGCCGGCCCCATCAGCGCCATGCCCGTGCCAACGGTGAAACAGAGCGCCAGCAAAAGATTCGGCGTGACCAAGTGAAGCCAAGCGACCATCGTCAGCGCGGTCGCGCCGGCGAGCGCTATGCCCAGCGAGACTATCGCCACAATGCGCCGGTCGTGCATGTCGGCAATGGCGCCGGCCGGCATCGAGATTAACATGACCGGCAGCATCAAGGCGGTCTGGACCAGTGCGACCTTGTCGGCGGATGATGTCATCTGGGTCATCGCCCAGGCCGCACCGATGCCCTGGATCAGAATGCCGAGATTGGAGAGCAGGCTCGCGAGCCAGATGCGCCGGAAGGTGGTATGATGCAACGGCGCGGTGATGCCATCGGCGTTGACCGTCTTGGGCCTGAGTGGACCGGTCATATTGGCCCGTATCTGGCCTGAGCTGGCATGGTTCTGGACCAAACCCATGAAGGAGGTTCCGGCGCGGTATCGCGGTCGAGATAGTGACGCAGTCGTGAGGGGGCAATACGCAGATCGCCTGCGATATGGGCGACAGCCCTGCTGCCTTTCACCGCGCTTAACATTTAACAGCATCGTTCTCGGCGTTCACGAGAAAACCCTGTAGAGCGAGCTCCTACGCCCATCACCGATCCGCTACCACATCGGCCAGTGCCAAACGTCCGCCTTACCTCGGGTTCACGTTCGTCTGCCACACCTGCTTCCGATGCGACCACGTAGTTGCAGCGCTGTAATTGGAAGTCGATCCTGCGGAAGTGCCATTTAGCTTTTTCGCTATCCCTCGAAACGAACACAAGATACTTCGACGGCTATCTTGGAAACAAGTTAAGAGGCACTCAGATACAGGACGTTTTGGATTCAGTGGTTCAGCACGGAATGCAGAAATGCGCGCGTGCGCGGGGATTCCGGATCGGTGAAAATCTTGTCTGGCGAGCCGTGCTCGATGATGCGGCCTCCGTCGAAAACCGCAATGCGGTCGGAGATGTCGCGTGCGAAACGCATCTCGTGCGTGACGATCAGCAGCGTCACCTTCGTCTCGTGCGCTATACCTCGCACCACGTCGAGAACTTCCCCCGCAAGCTCAGGATCAAGCGCCGAGGTGATTTCGTCGAGCAGTAGTATCTGGGGTTTCAAGATCAGCGCTCGCGCGATCGCGATACGCTGCTGCTGCCCCCCGGAAAGCTGGGCGGGATATGCCTGCACTTTGCCTTCTAGGCCTACCATCCGAAGGTACTCGAGCGCGCTCTTCTCAGCCTCCTCCCTGGACTGGCCCAACACGGTCGTTGGCGCCAACAACAGGTTCTGCAGCACTGTCAGATGTGGAAAGAGATTAAATTGCTGGAAAACCATGCCGCACCGACGGCGGATCCGCGCCTCCTGTGAGCTCGAGATCGGTTTGCCTGCCGCATCAAATATGATACTTTCGCCAAAAACCCGAATGTCACCGCTGGTGGGCTTCTCAAGGGTCATCGCCAGTCGCAGCACAGTCGTCTTTCCTGAACCGCTTGGACCGATAAGGGCGAGCTTTTCGCCGGGTCGCACTTGCAGATCGAGATCGACCAGTACGCGGTGAGCCCCGAAGGATTTCGACACCTTATCGAATTCGATAGCCCACCTGGCATCTAACGAGTTGGGGCCGAATGCATGTGCCTCCCTGGGATTGGAAGCAGCGCCCGACGTGCGCTTGAACGATTCTGTCTGGCCTGGTTCCACGGTTTTAAGCATGCTTGTCCTTGAATCTAGAAACGAGATAGAGGCACGGCATATTCATGGCGACATAAATTGCGCCGGCAAGTGTGAAGGGCTCAAGATAGCGGAAGCTCTCGTAGCCGGCCACTTGAGCCTCGCCCAGCAACACCGGCACGCCGATCGCAAAAAGATAGGCGGTGTTCCGAAACAAGCTGAGTACGTAATTGAGCAAGGCTGGGATTGCCCGTTTGATCATCAAAGGAACGAGCACGCGTTGCCATGTAATATACGGGCTCAAATTGAGCGCCACACACGCGTCGCGCAGCTCGACCGGGATCGTGATCAGGCTGCCTCGGTACACCTCAGAGCAGAAGGCAGCATAGACAATACTTAGCACGCCGATGCCAATGGGCAATGCCGGAAGCGTAATCCCGACCTCCGGTAGGACATAGAACGCGAAATAGAGCAGCACCAGGATGGGCACCCCCCGGAAGAGTTCGAGCAGGAAGCGTACGAATGCCCGCCCGAGCTTTGTACTCACACTCTCCAAGATCGCAAGCAAGAGACCGAGTGTTAGCGCAATCGCCGAACTCGCAAGCGTCACCAGAACGGTGTACCATACGCCCACCATCAGCCGCGGCAGGATCTGCACGGCATAGGTCCAATCCCACGTCATCGGGCCGCTCCTGCAATTTGAGCCGACTCTGGGGCAACCTGGACCACGCGCGCGGCTCGCAACGCACGGTTTAGCGGGAGAACCCGCTCAATCGCTCGAAAACCCGCAGCGCAAAGAAGGCACAGGATCCAGTAAGATGCGCCAAGCAGACAAAACACAACTACCGTCTCGTACGTTTGCCCGCGAACGTAATTGCCAACATAGAGCACGTCGTGCACCCCGACGAAGCTCACGATGGATGTCCAATGAACCATATCCCTCGCCATGCTCCCGAACGCAGGCACGATCTGCGAAAGCGCCTGTGGCAGGATAACCTTTACAAGGCTCTGAATTTTGTTCAGCCCAAGCGCATGACACGCATCGATTTGCCCCCTATGCACAGCCTCAATGCCGGCACGAACGATTTCGGCGCCGTACGCGGCTCCGTAGAGTGATAGCACAAGGATCGACGCAGCAAGTGAGCCCAGATGCGGCATGCGGGGTATTAACGGCAACACATAATAGACCCAGAACAAGAGAACTAGAACTGATGGGCCACGAATGAACTCAATCAAGAATATAGACGCCGTTCGTATAGCCGGCGTCCTCGCGAGCCTTAGCGGACCAAGGACTAGCGCTCCTAGCGCACCACCGAGCATAATGCACAACGCCACCGACGCTGTGACCCACAAACCCTGCGCGAATAAGGGCCAATACTCCAATACTGCCGCCACTGCAGCTACCCTCATTCGCAACTCGGCACAACGTCACTGGCCTTATGCATCCCGGAGACGATATTCCAGTTGACTGTCCCGTACCTATCGAAGACCTCTTTCATCGCACCGCTGCTCCGCAAAGCATCAAGCTGCTTGTTGAATTCGTCACGGAAGCGCACATCTTCTTTTCGGAACATCACGCCAAACCCATTGATTGGCCCACCTGCATCAATGACTGCGTCGAGACCTTTCTCGCCCGGATTGCTAACGCTGGTTTCACTGAGCGAAAAGGCGTCAGCGCGACCGCCGGTGATCGTCGCAATGCCCGCCTGAGTGTCAGGCACGCGCACGAGTTGCTCGGGCTTGACGCCCTGCTTCACCGCGTGCGCCTCCTGGGACGACGCGGTAATCACCGCCAATTTGACGTCGGGACGGCCCGCAATTTGCGCGACACTGGCTAGGTGCTTCGGGTTTCCCCGAGGCATATACAGCGCACTTTGGAGCACAACGAAAGGCCCGGAATACAATACGACTTTGCAGCGCGCTTCGGTGTACGACAGACCGGGCGCTATGAGGTCGACCTGATGGGCCTGCAGCGCAGGAATCATGGCATCATAAGCGGTTAGTACCCCCGTAAGCGCCGGGGCACCCATACCTTTGAGCGCCAAGTTCATGATCTCAATATTAAAGCCCTTCGCCTCACCGCTAGGCGACACATACAACCAAGGGGGAGCCGACCCCATCGCCACCTTGACCTGACCGTTCTTACGTATGGCAGCGAGAACAGGGTCATCCGTTTGGGCCAAAGTCGGATACGAATATCCAATTGATGCAAGCAATAGAACAAACGCCGAGAATTTTGATCTCGAATGCATACCCTCTCCTCCCTTTTTCGTGATCGAAGCTATTTTTTTTCTTTCAATGCCGCAAATGATCTTTTCTCAAAAGGTCATTCTCAAATAGAATGGAAACGTAGCCTTCGAAGTCTGCCGGTCGGGCTAACCGTCCGGGAAGAGGCGCGGCAATCCGCTAACCTCACAAATTGTCCAGAGCTCCGCTCGATGGTACAACGTCAGCCTAGAGCGAATTTGCGGCGCCCGCTTCGCCCTTGCGCGTGTGACGCCGCATGTTTCGACAGTTGTGCGTTTCATCCATCACCGCCTGTGACACCTGCCATCGGCCCAATGCCCTTTGGCTGCTTGTGAGGCTTCGGTCGAGCCGGTAGGTCGAAGTCCCAGAGCACGGTCAGTCCGGCCGATGGGCCAAACACGCACGGGGTCGATAAGACTTTAGCTGCTATCCTGGTCGACAATGCTCATACCCGAACCGTTAGCGAGCGTCTGCTCCAGCCATCCAAAGATACGATCGTCGCCGGTTATGAAATTTTCGATCTCGCCCACACTAGTCCGGAGTATTCCCGGCATGACCAACTCCAGATCAACGCCCGCGGCCATACACTCCGCTTGTAATTTGAGCGCCTCCGGGACGCTGACGATGCTACGGCCACCGGCAACCACGAGAGCTGGGCATCTCAATTGTCGTATCATTCGAGAGCGGCGCACCGACACGAATTGCCGATCAGTTACGCTTGTAGCCCTCGTCATCCAGGCGACAGATGCTAGCGTTCGCGCCCAACTCCAAAGCCCCCCGTCGCAAACGGCCGCAGCAACGCGATGATCAGAGATGGCGAATTCAGTCGCTAAAGCAGCCGACAATCCTTCCCCATACACGGCGATGCGAGTGGCATCAACATCGGGCCGAAGTGACAAGTAATCCAAACAGCAAGACAAAAAGGCTTCCGATTGGACGCGCTGCTGATTTGAGACGTCATCGTGAGAGACAACGAGAACCGATAGGGGCCGACCAGTGGCAACCGGCAATAGCCTTCCGAGCAGCGTCGCTGCGGTTTCTTCTTCCTTGCTGATGCAAATGACTGCCGGGGCGCATAGATGGGGACTACAGACGGGCACGTAATAGGCTGAAGATTCGGCTGTTTGATCGCAGTCTGCGATGTGCACCCGCTTGACACCCCGGTCCAAAGACGATCCAAATCTCTGAATCTCGGCCTCGACTTTCGAGGATATGGCCCCATTTTGTGGATCATCTTCATCAACTAGCCGCCTAGCAACTTCAAAAGCGGTTAGCGCGCAAAGCCAGGCATCGGTCGCCCGATTGAAGGCCCGCTTTTTGACATTTAGGTCAGCAAGATGGCAGTGGGCATCTCCGATCTCTGTCCATATCGCGACCCAGCTCCGTCGACCTGCGGTCGCGTTGATGTACCCGACAGGTGGATTGTCCAGGAACAACGCGGCGCCCCGCCGTGTGGACGCAAGATCGCCCCTCACATAACGCCAGGCCGCGTTTTCCATCCGGTTCACCCCTTGGTGCAGACCCTCATCACTGTTGCTCAGCTTCCCAAGTAGTCCAGATCGCTCGTAGGCCTGAAACCCATTTCCTCCTCGGCATACTTCCTCCCCATCAGAAAGTGACTTCCAGGGCCAGTGGCGATCTAGACATGGGCGCAGCACAAGTAAGCCCCTGACAGCGCTCCTTCCTGCCAAGTTTGGACCCGTGTATTGCCCCAGCCGACCTTACGGCCGACAGGCCCAATTATTCTCGTGTTTTCGGGGCAATCAAACAATGATAAGTCAACAGATCATTCCACCGCAGAATGTCTCCAAGCATTGAAAGGGCGTGGCCTTGCCTTCGATACAGTTCTGCTCGTCAGCCTCGAGAGCTTGCAAATTCACGATTGATTTCGAAATACCGAATAGCCGGCTGGCGATCCGGTCTAATCAGAAGCGCCCCGTGTGACTTCCAATCTAACCGTACCGACATCGATTGGTTTGCCGGCACCGTCTGTCTTGTTCACCGCGAAGGACCAGGGTCCAATTCACGAGATAGCCGAAGTGGCCCCCTCGGGCCGGACCAAGGTCAAGCTGTGCCGGGCGTTTTGGTCCTCAAACTGTTGCAGGCGACGTAGCCGAGCGCTGAATGCAATCGGCGCTGTTGTGCGTCTCGTCGATATAGCATGGAAGATACTCGACAACGTATTCGAAAGTAGACCTACGGATAGGTTGGCTCGACCATAATGGCTACCACACGGCTTCGATCATCGCGCTGTCGTAAGGATTGCCGCGCCGGCCCATCGAACGTAATCCGTCCTGGAGCAAGGCTTGGCGATACGCCAAGGCGGCATACTCGGAGCCACGATCGGAGAATCGACGCATCCCAGTGGCAGCGTACGCATCTCAGCTGCGGCGTTGAATGCGGCGAGCGTCAAGCGAACGTCGATCGAGTGGCTGGATCGGATCAGTCGACCGCGCGGCGTGACCTGGCCTCAAGCATCGCCGCGATGTGGGCGAAGCTGTCCACAACACCAACATGGGTGAGACGGCCGACCGGTCTTGGCTATTGGGATAGATCGACTCCTTCAGGTCGCTGTCGGTGGTGGCAACATGACATAGCGCCGGCGCCGCTGCATGTCATGCGTCATGCGTATGAGCCGGCAAATCTTCTTATGGTGACGATGAGACCGTTATCGACCAGCTCGGCGCGAACGAGCCACCATCCGCGCTTCCAGAGGCTTCTCTCGGCGAGACAGCTCTGTGCGACCTGACGCTTGAACTCGATGCGGTTCGGAAGCGTCACGCCGATACGGCCACCTTGCGCACTCCGTAAGCGCGCAGTCCATGTGCATTTTTGCTGGACCAAAAGTCCATCTCGGCTAGGTCGCGCGCTCGTCGCAGTGGCAAACGTAGACGGCGGTCGTTGAGCCGCGTGATCTCGCTCGGCCAGGCAGAGCTGATACATCTGATGGTCTCGTAGGCTGCTTTTAACCATCTCCAAGGTTTCGCCACTCGCCCCTCAGCGCCGTCCTGTCGAACTCAAGGACATCAAAGGTGTCTACGTTTGAAGAAGCGGCGCTTGATCGCCCAAGTGACCGCCGTCTCGCTGCTCTTGGCCGCCAGATACGCAGATTCCGGTACCGCTCGACGGCCTGGTACTCATCGTGCCGCTTGAGCCCTTCGTAGGCTCGGCGGAAGGCAACACCGGGACTCGATTCTCTAGTGTAGCCGCAGTCGTTGAACGCTCCTGGCTTCATTACCGGCCAATCAATCAGAAGCCAGGAATCGATCCGCTGCCCAGCGCAGCGGCGCCGCCCGAGCTGCCTTCGCCCACCTTACGATGCGCGGTACTCGCCGATGGCCCGGCGCAGATCCTCTACCGCCATCGCTTCTCTTCGCTATCGTAGGCGCCGGCAACTGGATCGCCCAAGGCCATCAGCTCACGCTTGAGCACTTTGTTGGCCGCGTTGACTGTGCCTCTCGGAAGCACCGGAATGAAAGCGATGTACCGCGGCACCTTGAACACGGCAAGATGCGTCCGCGCATGATCGAGAATACGCTCTACGGGCAAATCGTCTGGCGTGAGGCCCTCCTTCAACTCCACGTAAATTTTGACCTCTTCGCCTCGCTTGAGGTCCTTAACGGGTACCGCAGCCACATCAGCCACCTCGGGAATCTCGCGAATGACAGTCTCAACCTCGCGCGCGGCGATGTTTTCGCTCGATCGACGGATCATGTCTTTCTTGCGTCCCACGAGATAATGCAGGCCGAGTTCGTCGCAACGCATCAAATCACCAGTCTTGAACCATTCGCCTTCGAACGACTCGGCGTTCGCTTCCGGCCGATTCCAGTAGCCCTTGAGGATTCCGCGACCGCTCACCCACAGCTCCCCGATTTCTCCGATCGGGGTAGGCGTACCATCGTCGTTCACGATCCTCAACTGGCGGAAAGGGCTGCGAATTCCCACTGAGCCGGTCTCGGCCAGTTCTTCGATGTCACTCGGCGTGTGTGTGCCCCCCCCTATTTCTGTCATCCCGTAGGCATCCTGGGTACGCACTCGGAACCGATTGCGGAATAAGCGCAGGGTCTGAGGGCTCCAACCAAAGTTGATGGTTTGCTTGAGGCATGTTGATCCGTCTTCGCTGGCGGACTCTGCCTGGCGCGCTACCAGCTCGGGGAAACTGCACCATTCGATGCTGTAGTGTTTGATCCACCCGAGAAAGCGCGTCGAGCTCAATTGCGGCGCCAAGTAGACCGTGCCTCCCTGTCGATACGACTTCAATAGCTGCCACTGGGCGTCGATATAAAAGAAGGGCTGCGCAGACAGATACTTTCTGTACGGCTGTCCATCATAGGCTTGCCCCTGGTAAGAGCAGATGCCCCAATATTGGTGGGTTAACATGCACCCCTTGGGAAAGCCGGTCGTCCCGGACGTGTATTGGATATTCAGCAGGTCGTCGGGGGCAACGTCCTCTTGAAAAGCCGGGTCATCGCCCCCGTCAACCAAGCTCTCCAGTGTGACGAATGTCCGATCGGCCGATTCTCCGACATGAATCAGTCGGCTTTTCGCAAGCTCCTTTGGCCACGGTGCCATGGCCGAGAATGCGCCCCACCCAGACTCATCGACTACCGCAAACTTGGCCTGTGTATCACTGAGGACGTATTCGATCTCCCTTGGTGTGTAGCGCATGTTGATCGGGACCATCACGGCACCAAGCTTTGCGATCGCAAACCACAAGAGCGGGAACTCGATGCGGTTGGGAAGCATCACGCCGATGCGGTCGCCTTTGCGCACCCCAAATTCCCGCAACGCACGCGCGTATCTGTTGGACCGGAGATCCATTTCCGCGTACGTCGCGCGCTCGCCCCGCTCAAAAACCTCGATCGCAATTGTTGAGCCATGCGTTCGCGCTCTCAGCGACACTAGCTGAGAAACCGTGATGGTTTCGTATGCCGCTTCCATTGCTTCGATTCTGCGCAAGGCGTTCGCCAAGCGCTCCTTCAGTGAATCCGTACTCACCACAGCCAATGCCCTTCGTCGCGAATTTCCCAAATTTCATTCGCGTCGCTCAGTACACGCTTGACCGAAACGCGACCATTAATCATCCGCGCCGCCATCACGGGAAACTCGAACGCCGCGGCAGTCACCCCCTCAGGCGCGTCGTCGTCAAACGGAACGTGCGATCTCAGAACGATCCGGTAAGCCCCCTGGACCTCTGCCAGTTGGACATCCTGACCACAAGCGCGCTGCAGTTTGTAGAAGAAATTCGCTATCGCTTTCGCGTCGGATCCCTCTATATCCGCGTCCCGCTTGAGCTCGTGCGTGTATTGAATAGCCAATGCGCGCATCACCTGGCGCACCAGCGTAAGCGTGGGTTCCAGGCCCACCACCTGAAACAACGCCTTTACAACGCCTCCGACGTTCCTTTGGGAGAAATTTCGCCGCGACTTGAGCTTTCGGACCTCAGGCCACACCTCGGGATCCAATTGCGGCGCTTTCGAGGGATCGTATTCCGGCGTGTGGCTGGTCGGAGCAAACCGATATTCCTCGCCCGGTGCCAGGTCATGGTCGTATTCCATGAAGTAGCACTCATCATACGGCTCTCCATCCATGATGTGCTTTGTACAGACCAGCCCGAGGCGAGGACAGCCCATGACCTTTCCATTGTTGGCGAGCCAGGCTTTGCCGCCTTCGAGGCGTCCGGACGTGGGAATGGCCATCATCGCAATGCCGGGATAGACCCACATCGGCCCCATGTAGCGAACCCAGACCTTCTTGGGTGACTCCTCCACATACTCCAATTTGAGTCCGGCCAACTGGTTGGTCAGGTAGTGATACTTCGCAGCCTGGACAGCAGGCGGCTCATCCTTGCTGATCCCAAGCTTGCGCAGACCCTCCAGATAATGAAGATTCTGATTGCTTCGTAACGTTGTTGCCCAAAGCCTCTTGAATGCTTCTTCGCCTTTCTCCCTGTAGGTCATTGCCGTAAGACCGGAAAACGACCGCGCCCAGAACTTGGTTGCGAGTTCGCAGTCTACACGTAGCCTTGCGATATCTTCATCGGTGACATTGCTCTTACGTGAAGAGCTGCCCTGCGGCGTCTGAGTGGGCATCGAACAATCCTCATTAAGGTCGAGCGCGTAGTTTGGCACTTTGGGCCAAGGTCACCCCAACGCAAATGATTTCTCCGGCTAATGTCATTCCGCTCGCGAATGACTTCTAGACATTCACAGGGTAAGTGATTTACGCCCACGACGCGAGCAAGTTTACGCGTGAGCTGATGACGCAGAGCCTCCGTCCAGCAGACATCACAGTCCGATTTATGGTCGGCCAATTCGAGGGTGCAGAGCGTTTGGGCGGGCGGGACTTGAGTCTTTGCCGGGCAGATAGAGCTTTGTGGACAAAAGCGAGTCTCAGTCTCGATCGACACGATCTGCGGATACTGGAATCGAGGATGGATTGACTGCCTGAGCTGGGCATAGATGAAGCGATAGATCTCCGGTAGGAGATCACCTCGCGGGCCGCGCTCGCGAGCCAGCCGGCTGGCGACCTGGTCGAGGAAATCAGCCACCGCCGAGACGCTTGAACACCTCCCGGCACAGGCCGGCGCACCGTTCGAGGCGAAAGCCCTTCCAGCTCCGCGCGCGTGTCTGTTGCTGCGTGTAGCTTGCTTATAACGACCAGCCTGCTCCGATTGCGGCTCAGTTCCCGAGAGATCGTTGATGTCGAGCGATCCCGAACTGCCGCGATCTGCCCGATCGAACTGCCACTGGCCGAAAGGCAGGCAATCTCGCATCGCTCGTCGAAGGAGACTTGTGGGTCCGCCCCGTGGCAACACGTCCTGCTCGAGATGTTGCACTTCGTTTGTGGACATAGGAGAACCATACCCCCGGGTTGTCATTGCGGCGAGTATGTCCGCACGCGTGCCTCAAGCATGATTCCGCGTATGAGCCCGGGTCGCGATTTCCTCCTTGCTCTTCGAGCTACGGCGGACAAGCCGCTTGCCTGGGGACTACGAAAACTTACTGCAACACCTCGAAGAGGCCGGCGGCGCCCATGCCGCCACCGACGCACATGGTGACACCAACAAATTTCGCCTTGCGGCTGCGACCTTCGAGCAGTGCATGTCCGGTGAGCCGCGCGCCCGACATGCCATAGGTATGACCAACCGCGATCGAGCCGCCATTGACGTTGATCTTCTCGGGATCGATGCCGAGCTTGTCGCGGCAATAAGGCCTCCCAGAGATCGATCTCGTCAACCTTAAGTCCATGACGCTTGAGGAGCCGCGGCACGGCAAAGACCGGGCCGATGCCCATTTCGTCCGGCTCGCAGCCATACGCAACAAAGCCGCGGAAGATGCCCAGCGGTTTCAGGCCGCGCCTGGCCGCTTCCTTGTCGCTCATGATCACACTGGCGCTGGCGCCGTCCGAGAGTTGGCTGGCATTACCGGCAGTGATGGTGAACCCCTCGCCGCGCACCGGCTTCAAGCCGGCGAGACCTTCGGCCGTGGTGCCGGGTCGCGGACCCCCATCCTGCGACAAGGTGACGTCCTCGAAGGACACTTCGCCCGTCGCCTTGTTGGTCACCGCCATTTTGGTAGTGATGGTCGCAAGCTCGCCCTTGAACTTGCCGCCCCGCTGCGCGGCCGCCACGCGGCGCTGGCTCCTGAGCGAGTATTCGTCCTGCTTCTCGCGAGAGATGTGGTCGCGCTTTGTCACGACCTCGGCGGTGTCAATCATGGGCATGTAAACCTCGCCCATGATCTTGAGCAGCGCCGGATCTTGCGCATGAAAGGTGTTCATCTTGTCGTTCTGCACGAGCGAGATCGACTCGCCGCCGCCGCCAACCGCAACTTCAACGCCGTCAAAAATCGCCAACCGCGCGGCGAGCGCAATCGCCTGCAGACCCGAAGGCGCATTGCCGGTCGATGGTTGTGCCGTTGACTGTGACCGGGAGGCCCGCACGCAACAGCGCCCTGCGCGCGACGTTGCCGCCCGTTGCGCCCACCTGTAGCGCGCCCCCCATCACCGCGTCCTCGACCTCCTTCGGGTCGACATTGGCGCGCTTCACCGCCTCGCTGATTGCGTGGCCTAGTAGCGTTGCGTCCTCGGTGGCATTCAGTCCCCAGCGATAGGCCTTGCCAATCGGCGTGCGGGCCGTGGAAATGATGACGGCATCGGTCATGAACGACCTCCTGTTGCGAGTTGTTGCTTCGGTTACTTGGCTTGCGAATTGTCCACGGTTCCTGACGAAATGGCGGGGACGAGCCCTTCAGTAGATAGCGTACACGTTCCGGACGGTTTCGGTCACATCCCAACGGCCGGTCCAACCAGGAGGAAAAACGACTAGATCACCCCCGTGATGGTGTGGGCCGTGCCGGTGATTTCGTCGGTGATGGTTGCGATGCCTGACAAGATGAATGCCAGTGTCTGGGCGATTGTTGACGGGCCAGCCTCCGGCTTGGCATCCCAGATGCCGATGTTTCCGCGCGCGGAACCCCTAGCGCACCGCTCCATCGATGGGTAACCCGGATTCCGCTTAGGCAGGGAAAGAACTCGATCATCGCTGCCTGGATCTTCTCGTGCACGGCGTACTCCGACGAGACCTTCGAGCCGAAATGATAGGGCGCGCCCCTGCCTCCGAAGACGAGGCGGCCGTCCGCCGTCACTTGGGAGTGGGTCCGCAGATGGAGCATATCGTTGAAGACGATACGATGGCCGAGGTTCAACTCGGTTCGCAGATGTTGCGGCAGAGGCTCGGTGGCGAGCACAAGCGAGTACAGCGGGATGAGGGTGCGACGATACTCCTTGAACTGGGTCGTGAATCCCTCGGTCGCGCGAACGACGATGCCGGCCCGAAGCTTGCCACCGGGGGTGATGATGAAGACGCCCAACTGGCTGCCGATTTGCGGCTCTAGGGTCTGCTGTGAGAGTCCCCACATCACCCCGCCGAGACCCGCCAGCGCGCTGCCCGCCACGAAGGTCGCGACGAACAGGCGACGCACTCTATAACCAAGCGCCTCCACCATTTCGCGATCGTGGACGCCTGCTCGGGTCAAGAGTCCCATCCTCGTTCGCGTGAAGACGAAATACCGCACGACGAAAGCGAGAGCACCGACCAGAAAGCCGAAAAACGCGGTAGCGCTCGATCACCACGTCGTCGACGACGAACGCACCGCTCAGGAACGGCGGCAGCACCATAGTGACCTGCTGGACGCCCCAAATGATCTTGATGATTTCCTCGCCGACGATCAGCCCTCCTGCCATCACGAGAATCTGCGTCAAGTGATCGCCTTATACCGGGTTGACCAGCAATCGTTCGAAGGAAAATCCGGCCAGTCCGGCTCCGACCGTAGCCGCCACACGAGCGCCAGGCAATAACGAGCAGATTATCGCCAAGGCGAGGCGATGCGACGTAGCCACTCAGCGCGGCGAAGATAGTGGCAGCGAGGTAGGCACCAACAGTAATGAAAATTCCCTGATCGAAATTGAGGACATCCATTAAGCCGAAGACGATCGTCATGCTGGAAGCGACGGTGAAGATGATTCATCCCCATCGCCAACCCGGCGATCGTCAGGGTGAACCAGGTAGCACGGCTGCCGATGACGAAATAGGCCGCCCCCATCACGACGGGCAACAGGACCAGCGGCATCATATCGGATGCCAAGGGCATCGGATCGGAACGGTTCGTCGACATCATGCGAGTCCCAGTTGCGATTTGAGTAGATTTTCTCGCTCGAAGTATTCTTTCGCCGGCCCCACGTGGATGATCCGTCCCGAGTCGACCATCGCAACATCGTCGCCGACCTCGCGCGCCAGATGCAGATTCTGTTCCACCAGCAAGATGCTGGCGCCGCTTTTCTTGAGCTTGAGCATAGCATTTGCGATGTTTTCGACCAAAGGTTCACGCCGGGCAAAATTTGATACAGTCCGATGTGCGTGTGCACATTCTCGGGCTGAAGGAGGGCTTTGGTCATTTTGCGCCCTTTTTTTTTGAAGCTTCCCAAGTAAGCCTCCTGAACGATCGAGGATTCGATTACGTCTGCCGGCTTACGTCGGCGACCAATTGTCCATTGTGAAGCACGATGATCCGGTTAGCGAGGTTGCGAACGACGTGCATCTTATGTTCGACGAGGAGAAGCGCCTTGTGACTGATGGTCTTAAGCTTGCGGATCAGATCCAGAACGATCGGGACGTCGTCGGCGCTCATACCGGCCGTCGGCTCGTCGAACATGTACACCTTCGGATCCATGGCTATCAGCATGGCGACCTCCAATTCACGCTGATCGCCATGGGAGAGATTGACGACGGGCTCCGTGAGCTGCGTTTCCATCGAGATGGTCCGCAAGATATCGTTCGCTCGCGTGATCAGGTTTTCGCTATCACTCCAGACGTTCCAGAAGTTGAGGCCATGATGGTGCCTGCCGGCATCGATCGACTGCAAGACCAAGCGGACGTTCTCCAGGACCGTCACCCGCGGAAACAGATTTGTGAGCTGAAAGGCATTGACCAAGATCTCCTTTGGCGCGGCGGGCCGCGGACAGAGTTCTCCGCTCCAAGCCACACCTCGCCATGCGTGACGGGATCTGGCCGAAAATCAGATTGAAGAACGTCGTCTTGCCGGCGCCATTCGGACCGACGATCGCAGTCAAAGTACCGCCGTCAAAGGATGAACTCACTGCATCGACTACCCGATGCCCTCCGAAGGAGACACGAGATCGACGTCTCGAGTATCGGAGCACCGGTGTTGACGCTCGTCGGTTGGCTTTTGGCTCGACCGATGGTCATCGCTCAGCCCAACTATTTATCCGTGAGCATTGTGTTCAGCTCCTCACCGCCGAGCTTCTTCATCAGCATCGGTACGGCCCATTCGATGTTCGGATAGGCCACGTAGCGCACGCCGTAGAAGTCATGAAGGGCCTGATGATTGTCCTTCCGGATCGTCAGTTGGCAGCTCGTCCCCTCGAACGACATGCCTTCGAGGGCGGAAATCAGCTTTTCAGTATCCGAGCTTCCTGCCTTGTTGACGGCATTGACGATGGACAAAGCTGCATCGAATGCTAATGCCGTCGCGGTGTCCGGCGGAGTATTGAAGCGCTCCTTATGCTTGGCTACCAACCACGTGTTCGCGGGGGTCTTGATAATATCGTAGTAGTAGGGGACCACACCCGTGAGGTCCGGAACGCCCTTGAACGACACCATTCCGGGCAGCGGGTTCCTGGAGTGGAGAGTTCGATGCCGTAGCGAGCGGGATCCATGGCGTTGATTTTCGCGATCGGCGAGGTACCGATCCAGTTCACCCACAGCCTTTTCTTTCCGGGACGATCCTTCAACGAGTTGAAGAGACGCTGCACAACGCCCGTCAAATCCGTCGTGTTGATCGGCAGAAACTCCTCGCCGGTGATGGTGGCGCCGACCTTTTTCGCGGTTGCCTTGAAAGCTTTGTACTTTCGCGTCCGAAGGCGTAGTCCTGCGCGAGAACTCCGACTGAGGTGTCCTTGTCACCAAGAAGCAACATCGAGGCGACGGCTTCCTGGCCGACGGTTCGACCGGTACGCACAATGTACTTATTCCACTTGCTTCCAGTGATGCTGTCGACGGCCGCGATGTCGACAACGAGCGGTTTCTTGTACTCTTCAGCCACCGGCATCATCGCGAGCGTGGTGGCCGATGACGTGCTTCCGACGGCTACGTCGACCTTTCCTGAAACGCCTCTTCGATCAGCGCTCGGGCACGATCGGGCTTTAGTTGATCGTCCTTTTGAATCACCACGATCGAGCGGCCGTTCACCTTCATGGTGCCCTTCGCTGCGTATTCGAGCCCAAGCTGAAGTCCGATCTGAGCTTGCTTGGCATAGACCTCGAATGCGCCCGTCGTGCTCGTGATCAGGGCGATCTTGAAATCTCCCGCAGCGTTGCCGCCGGCGATCCGGTGATCCCCGCAAGGACCGCCGTGAAGACCAATGTGCCCGCCGCCTTCTTGAAGATTCCAGTCAAGATCGCAATCTGACTACGGCCGATTTTTGTAAATATGAAATTTTTACGATTTGCTTCACGACGGCGCGTTTTTCAGCTGGAGATCGCCGATTATCGGCTTGCGGCGTCGCTCAGGTTTTCCGTCATCGAGAATTCTCGGTTCGCGCGCGGGATGGGCTCGGCCCATCAGCAGGCGACAAACGGCAAGCCGACACCCCGGCGGCGACAGGCCGCCTCGACCGTGTTCCGTAGTAGGCACGTGATGGTCATCGGGCCAACACCACCCGGGACTGGTGTCAGCGCGCCGGCCACGCGCTGAGCTGCGTCGAAATCCACGTCGCCGACCAAACGCTGCTTGCCCTCGCGTTCGACGCGATTGATGCCGACGTCGATGACGATTGAGCCAGGCTTGATCCAATCGCCGCAAATAAGCTCCGGCCGTCCGACCGCGGCAACCAGAACGTCGGCGCTACGACATACCGAGGGGAGATCGTCGGTCTTGGAGTGTGCAAGGGTAACTGTGCAGTCTTCCCGCAGCAGTAGCTGAGCCAGCGGCTTGCCGACGATGTTGGAGCGCCCGACGATCACCGCTGAGGCCCCGGCGAGATCCTTGCGGACGCTCTTGATCAGGAGCATACAACCGAGCGGTGTGCAGGGTATCAATGCGGGCGCGCCGAGCGATAGGCAGCCCACATTTATAGGATGAAAGCCGTCGACGTCTTTTGCTGGATCGATGGCAGCCGTTACCTTCCGAGCGTCGACATGGTCGGGCAACGGCAATTGGACGAGGATGCCGTCGACGTCTGCCGCAGCGTTCAAACGGGCGATGAGTGAGAGAAGATCGTTTTCGCTCGTGCTTGCCGGCAATTCATGGTGGAATGAACGAAACCCCGCATCTACCGACTTGCGGATCTTGTTGCGGACGTAGACCGAGCTTGCCGGATCTTTGCCGACAAGGACGACGGCGAGGCCGGGCGTCGCGCCCCGCTCGGTGAGGTCTTGGACCGCGACGCGCAATTCGGCATGAAGCTGCGCAGCCGCGGCGGTGCCATCGATGAGACTGGCGCCCATTTCCGGTTTGAGTGGCGAGGATCTGTTCATCGAAAGACCACCGTGCGATCACCGTTCAACAGCACCCGATTCTCTACGTGGAATTTGACGGCCCGGGAAAGCACGGCGGCCTCCACATCCCTCCCGACCGCCGAAAGGTCCTCGGGAGTCAGCGAATGATCCACCCGCAATACGTCCTGCTCGATGATCGGCCCCTCATCCAGATCCGCCGTGACGTAGTGGGCCGTTGCACCAATTAGCTTGACGCCTCTCGAGTGCGCCTGATGGTACGGTCGTGCGCCTTTGAAGCTCGGCAAGAAGGAATGGTGAATATTGATGACCCGTCCGGACATTTTGTGACAGAGACCATCCGAAAGGACCTGCATGTAGCGAGCGAGAACGATCACATCGATGCCCTCCTGCTGGACGAGGTCGAGGAGTTTTGCCTCCTGCGCCAGCTTGTTCTCGGCGGTGATCGGGAGATGATGGAATGGGATGTCGTAGGACGCCGAGAGGCGATAGAAGTCCTTGTGATTGGAGACAATCAACGGAATTTCGACACTGAGCATTCCCGTTGCGTATCGAAACAAGAGGTCGTTCAGGCAGTGCCCGGCTCGCGACACCATGATCATCAAGCGCGACTTTGATGCGCGGTCATACATTTTCCAGATCATATCGAATGAGCTGCCGATCTCCGCGAACTCCGTCTGTAATCGCGAGAACGTGGCGCCGGTTTGCGCATCAAATGAGATGCGCATGAACAGCCTGTTGCGATCCGAGAATTGGGCGCTATCGCGGATGTTGCAGCCGTGACCTGCAAGGAATCCGGACACGGCGTGAACTATCCCCATCCTGTCCGGACAGGACAGAGTTAGGACGAAGTCGGGACGATCGCCCCGCCCGGTCGGCGACGTTATCGCGGTCGAACTCCTTGTAGCCGCTTGCTTGGCGGATGCGACATCAATCTGGGACATGACACTCATCCCCTCAGGACACCGCCGCAGAGACGGCGGCCGTATTTTCGACGTCCTTGACCCGATCGTTGGCCGGATCGTAGAAGGCTCGTAGCGAAGCCCGCGCCGGCACGCGCACGCCGGCGACCTCAATCTCGATTTTCCCGCTCTGAAGCCAGGCCGCGTCCACACCGCCGTTTGCGGGATTTTCGACGTAACCCAGGCCGAGACAAGTTCCTATCGTATGGCCGTACATGCCTGACGTGACGCGCCCGACAAGCTGCCCGTCGAACCAAATCGGCTCATTGTGGTAGAGCAAGAGCGCGGGATCATCGAGCGCGATATGGATCATCTTGCGTTTGGGCCCCATTTCCTTCTGACGCAGCAATGCGTCGCGGCCGATGAACCCGTGCGGCTTCGACCAGGAGACCGCGAAGCCGAGCCCGGCCTCGAGCGGGCTATCTTCATCGGTGATATCGTGACCCCAATGGCGATACCCCTTTTCCATGCGCAAGGAATTCATCGCGTGGTAGCCAGCCAGACGCATGTCGAACGGAGCGCCCTCATGGATGAGAACATCGAAGACGCCCTGCACGAACTCGGTTGGAACGTACAGTTCCCACCCGAGTTCGCCGACATAAGTGATACGGCTCGCCCGCACCTTGGCGTATCCGAGATCGATAACCTTGGAGGTGGCAAAGGGAAAGGCAGCATTCGACAGATCCGCGTCCGTGAGCTTGCTCAACAGGTTTCTGGATTTCGGACCCATGACCCCGAGGACTCCATAGGCGGAGCTGACGTCGACGGCGACGGCCCGGGCAGCATCGGGAATGTTGCGTTTCAACCAGGCGAAATCTCTGACCTGCGTAGCGGCTGCAGTGACGATGAGAAAGCGCTTCTCGCTCTCGCGCGTAATGGTCAGATCGGCCTCGATGCCGCCGCGCTCATTGAGCCATTGCGTATAGACGAGGCGACCGATTGGCACCGAGACGTTGTTGGCACAGATCCGGTTCAGAACGTGCTCGGCATCGTCACCTTCCAACACGAACTTCGCGAAGGACGATTGGTCGAACAGCCCGACATTGTCACGCACCGCGCGATGCTCCGCCGCCGAATCATCGAACCAGTTTTGTCGCCCGTAACTGTATTCGTACTTGGCTTCTCGTCCCTGCGAGGCATACCAGTTGGGTCGCTCGAAGCCCGCGACCTCGCCGAAGCAGGCGCCTCGCGCGAGCAATCGATCGTGCAGTGCCGAGCGCCGGACGCCTCTCGCCGACTCCGGCTGCCGGAACGGCCAATGCATCGCGTAGAGCAAGCCTAGCGTCTCGACAGTTCTGTCTTTCAGATAGCGGCGGTTCGACTGGAACGGCACGACGCGCCTGATGTCGACGTCCCACAGGTCCATCGGCGGATGACCATCGACCATCCAGTCGGCGAGCACCTTGCCAGCCCCACCCGCCGATCGGATGCCGATGGAGTTGAAGCCGGCGGCGACAAACAAATTCCGCACCTCGGGCGTCTCGCCCAACATATAGCGATCGTCAGGCGTGAAGCTTTCAGGCCCGTTGAAGAACAACTGGATGCCCGTCTTCGCCAGGATCGGAACCCGACGGATCGCACCTTCGAGCAACGGTTCGATATGCTCCAAATCGTCCGGCAAGGTGTCGAACTCGAAGCTGTCGGGAATGCCGCTCATACCCCACGGCTTGGCGACCGGCTCGAACCAGCCGACCAAAAGCTTGCCGGCATCTTCCTTGACATACGTGCA
The DNA here is from genome assembly GCF_056837965.1 of Bradyrhizobium ferriligni. Lineage (NCBI taxonomy): Bacteria > Pseudomonadati > Pseudomonadota > Alphaproteobacteria > Hyphomicrobiales > Nitrobacteraceae > Bradyrhizobium > Bradyrhizobium ferriligni. The sequence goes on along the minus strand of NZ_JBXEJO010000029.1, from coordinate 78,895 downwards.
GGCATCGGCGTCGCGCAGCACGGGAAGATACTTCTTTATTTCGGGCAAAGGTTCGGTGACGATGTAGAAGTGCTCGGCTGCGTGGAGCGGCACGGTCGTGCCCACTTTGGCGCCGAGATCACGAGCCCACATGCCTGCGCAGTTGACGACGTATTCGGCGGCGATGTCGTGATCTTTGGTTCGAACGCCGACCGCTCGACCGCCCTTGACGACAATCTCGGTGACGGGAGCGTTCTCGAAGATCTTCGCGCCGCGAACCCTCGCGCCCTTCGCCAGCGCTTGGGTCGTATCGACAGGATTGGTCTGTCCATCCTTCGGAAGGTGCACCGCTCCCACAAGATCATCGATCGCCATCAGCGGCCAGAGCTCACCCGCTTCTTTCGCGGACATGATGTTAACTTCTAAGCCGAAGCAGCGCGCCATTGACGCGCCGCGCTTCAACTCTTCGAAGCGCTCCAGGTTATTGGCGATCGCCAATGACCCAATTTGTCGATATCCGGTGCCCTGCCCCGTCTCTCTTTCAAGTTGGCTATAGAGTTCGGTCGTATACTGGGCCAACCTCGTCAGATTGTGGGATGGACTAAGTTGACCAACGAGACCGGCAGCATGCCACGTGGTTCCTGACGTAAGCCGTTTGCGTTCGAGCAGAACGACATCCGTCCAGCCGCGAAGGGTCAAATGGTAGGCGAGACTGCACCCCATGATTCCGCCACCGACAATGACGACTTGGGCCGACTTTGGAATATCGATCAAACCTCAACTCCATGAGAGCGAATCAATTCTGACGCAACTACGATCCGTTTATGAAATATTAGACAATATTTTCACAATTGTGAATATGTTTTTCATTTACAAGAAGGTTTTTTTCAAGATTGGACGCCTTATATATCGACTCGAGCAAACGGAGCGCTGTGGTTAACCGCAGCGCGGATGTTTTTCATGCAGCACCCAAACGCACCGCAAGTATGGGTTATGGTGGCGATGCCCTCCTGTTTAGGGACAAAGAAGTCGATGGCGATTAGACCGATACGCGCAGCCGATGAATGGTCGACCTCTGAAGCCAATCCCGGCGTGGACCCGGCGGCCGCGGTTGGCGTGCAGATCCGCGAACTTCGAAAAGTCAAAAAATTGACGCTGACGCAGCTTGCACAAGCAGCAGGGATTTCGGTCGGTTATTTGAGTCAGATCGAGCGAAACCAGTCGAAGCTGCCGATAGGAATTCTCAAGAAACTGAGCGACGTTCTCGGCGTGCACATGAATTGGTTCTTCAACGGCAACATGCACGCCGCGCCCGAAGAGCGGGACGTCATCGTTCGCAAGGCAAACCGTCGACGTCTGACATTCACGGGGCTTGGGGTCACGGAGGAGCTGCTGTCTCCCAATCTTGCTGGGCCGCTCGAACTACTCCTGAGTACGATCGACCCCGGAGCCGATAGCGGCGAATACAGCCATGACGGTCACGAAGCGGGCGTACTCATCGCCGGTCGACTAAATCTGTGGGTCGATGGGAAGCTCTTCCAACTGGAGGAAGGAGATAGCTTCGCCTTCAGCAGCACCTCCCAACACCGTTGCGCAAATCCTGGAAAAGTTCCGGCGAAAGTTGTGTGGGTGATCACGCCGCCCCACTATTAGTCCCGAGAAGATCCGAAACGCGGCATACCAATTGCCGCAGACTTTGCGTGGCTGGAAAGGCGCGATTTTGCACGACATCTCTCCGCTGATCAGCGACCTTATAGCGAAAGAAGGCGCGGGAAAATATATACGAACGTGAAAAAAAGATGTTGAATTTTCACGATCAATGTGAAACCTAGGGAGAGGGCGACATTTCTCGGTCGTTAGTGCTGGCCACGGTCTCATTGTACCGCCAAGTGAAAGCAAATGAAGCTTTGAGGCGCGCGCTTTGCGGCGCGAGCGGAGCTGTCGCAAGGACGATGCGACGTTCGCACCGCAAGAATGCTCTTTGCGATCGGGGCGCCTCGTCGGCGGCAATGCTGCTCTTGTATCGATACTTCAGCCTACAACCTGCCCCGAGTTTCTGGGCCTCGTTGAGGCGCGGCCAATCGTAACCTCATAACCAGAAGGGGAGTCGGGTGGAAAAGACGACCGTCTACAGGGCGAAGATCATTCGCACGATGAACCCATCTATGCCAGTCGCCGACACGGTGGTCGTTCGAGGCTCTCGCATACTCGAGGTGGGTACGGCCGAGTCCGTCCGGAGCTGGTTTTCTGGCCATACACCTGAGGTAGACGACACATTTCGGGACGCGGTCTTGATGCCGGGCTTTATTGATCCCCATGTACATCCCGCCATGGCTTCGTTTCTGCTTCCGATGCATTGGATCACCGGCGTTCAGTGGAAATTGCCCGACCGGTCGCTTACCGCCGTTCGTGGGCAGAACGAATTTCTCAATCGCCTGACCGAGATCGAAAGCCAGCTTCCCGAGGGTGAGCCGCTCGTGAGCTGGGGTTATCACGAATTGTGGCATGGGCAATTGAATGGCGAGGTGCTGTCGCGCATCTCCGGCAGCCGGCCAATCGTCGTTTGGCACCGCGGCTTTCACTCGCTTTACCTCAACGACGCCGCGATGGCATGGACCGGAATAACGCGCGAGGACGCGGAAAAGCACCCTCAGGTGGATGCCGAAAAGAAGTTCTTCTACGAAACCGGCATGGCCATCGTCATGGCACGATTGAGGAACTACCTCTTCGGGTCCGAACGAATTGGAGCTGGATATCAAACGTTCGGCAACGTCATACGCGCCGGCGGAAACACCACAATCGGCGATATGGCCTTTGGTCTTTGCGCCGGAGAGGAGCTGGAGTGGCAGCTTTGCCAAGATGCCTTCGACGAAAACACGCCGTTCAGAGTGCAGATGACTCCGATTGGGATTCCCGTCGGCGCGGAATCGGTCGACATTCCAGCGCGTATGGCTCATCTGAAGTCTCTTCGCGCAAAGAAGACCATCCGTGCGCACTTCGGCAAATCGATCAAATTGTTCGCCGACGGGGGATTCTTTTCGAACCTGATGCAACTCAACTGGCCGGGCCGGATCGATGGCCACGATGGCCACTGGATTACATCGCCCGAGATCCTGCGCCAGGCCGCCGAGGCCTATTGGGACGCGGGAGACGTCGTTCATATTCATACCTCCGCCGACCTGGGTCTCGAACTCGTCCTTGACACGCTCGAGCATCTGCAAGCTCGCCGACCGCGATATGGACGCAAACTCGTGATCGAGCATCTGGGAGTGAGCACCCCGGAACAGATCCAACGTGCGGCCGAGCTGGGAGCCAATGCTTCGGTCAACGTCTACTACGTTCATGAGCTGAGCGACCGCTTCTATAAGGGGATACTCGGTTACGAGAGGGCTTCGCAGATGTCCCGGCTCGGAACCCTGGCACGCAACAACATTCGCTTCTCCTTGCACTCAGACTTCAGCATGGCGCCCGCTGCGCCTTTGGTGAACGCCTGGGTTGCAGTTAACCGCCTGTGCGAAACGGGCAAGATTATGGGAGAATACGAGCGCATTTCGGTCGAGCAGGCGATGAAAGCCATCACCATCGACGCAGCCTACATGCTCGGGATGGATAGCGAAGTCGGGAGTATTCGTTCAGGCAAGAAAGCAGACTTCGCTGTGCTGGACAGTGATCCGTTCCAGGTCCCGCCGGAACGCATCCGCGACATCACAGTGCTTGGCACAGTTTTCGAAGGAAAATACTCGCCGAACAGCTTTTAGGACGCGTCAATGGCGATTGATGTCATCATAATTGGCGGATATCTCGGCTCAGGCAAATCGAGCCTTGCCAATCACCTCCTACGAACGTCGGCCCCGAAAGAGACAGGAGTCATCGTAAACGACCTCGCGCCTGTCAACGTTGACGCTCAACATGTGATCCAACAAGCTGGGCTGACGATCGGCATTCAAGATGGTTGCGTATGCTGCTCGGTTACTGATCGGCTCGGAGATGCCTTCGATTGGATGAGTGCATTTCGTCCTCGACTCAAGCGAATTCTGGTCGAGGCGAGCGGGGTCGGCGACCCATACCGCATTTCTTACTACAGCCGAGGAATGCGAGACCTGAGCCTCAGCGCCATGGTTACCGTGGTCGATGCTTCGACTGTCATTGAGCGCTTGGACGACAAGTTCGTCCGAAATCTAGTCAAACGACAAATCCAAGCGGCCGACCGGCTTATCCTTAACAAGATAGACCTTGTACCCACACATCGGCTGTCCAAAGTTGAAGGGATCCTGCGCAAGCTCAACCAAGAGGCGGTCGTTGTACACGCCCGTCATAGTCAAGTCGATGCCAGTGCCATCTACTTGCGGGATGGCACACCGACTCTGGTGCTGAGCCCATCCAAAATGCTTCCCGCGGCAAGCGACGCCGAGGTCGCTGATAATGCATTCAGCACCATGGTTCTGCGCACGAAAGAATCGGTCGATCAACTTGGGATGCACCGGTCTTTGACTCAACTGGCCGGAACAACAGAGCGAATTAAGGGCGTTATTGTCACATCTGAGGAAGCAAACAATAGGTACCTTGTTCAAGTCGCGGGCGGCGACGTTCAGCTAACGCCGACAGATCCGTCGGCCGCGTACTATGAGAGCGTGCTGGTTTTTGTCCTAAGCGGTGACAACACGAACCTGCAACGACAGTCTATTGAGGCGGTTCTTTCCAAGCACGCCTGTTGGACCAGTTGCGTCATCGGCTAGATTGTTTCGCGAGATTTTTGGTCCATGACGAAATCGGCCTTGCGTCACCTCAGCCCGATACGAACGAGAACCTCGCGGCCTTCACGGCTCCGGAGATGAATCGATGCACCTCTTGGACGCGACGAGTCTCGTGCGTATCGGGATGAGAGGTAATCCAATAATTGCGTACGAACCGGATCTCGGGCAGCAAGCGCTTCAGTTCCGGATACCGTTGCGCTGCATAGTCGTGGAGGATTCCCACGCCATGCCCGGCACGAACCGCTTCCATTTGCGCGACTACGCTACCGCATTCGTATCTACGTGACATAAGGCGACCGAGAACGGAAGCATAGTCCAAAGCGCGGCTGTAGGCCATGTCCTCCACGTGGGTTACGAACAAACGGCCGGCCAGTTCATCCTGGTTTGTGATCTGGCCCTCGCGCCCGAGGTAGCTCTCCGCCGCGTAGACGCTGAGTGTGTAGTCTGTCAGCTTCGACAGGATTAGTCGCCCCTGTTTGGGGCGATCCAACGTAATGGCGACGTCTGCCTCTCGCCGCGACAGCGAAAATGTTCGTGGTAACGGCACCAGTTGAATGACGAGCCCCGAATGTTTCGCGGCAAGCATGCCGAGGCGATCTGCAAGAAAATAGTTGCCAAGCCCGTCGGGTGCACCGACGCGCACCGTACCTGTGATGGCCTGGCTCACATCGCCGATGCCGGAGCCCGCTCTGAGAAATTCGCTCTCCGCGCGCTCCGCCGCGGCGACCAACGACTCGCCTGCCGCAGTCAGAATGCACCCGGACGTATGTCGTTCGAGCAGCTTGGCGTTCAAGCTTCGCTCAAGGGCCGTAAGTTGCCGGGCCACCGTCGCATGATTCAACCGAAGACTCTTCGACGCCTTCAGGATCTGCCCTGATCGCGCGACCTCAAGGAATATCCGAACCCGTTCCCAGTCCATCGACTACAGTTTCTGCACAACGGAGCCGCACATTCGGTCGTTGATGCACAATTTTATGCGCTGCATATCGATCGCGAGCAAGCTCTATTTGGAGAGAAATATTCGATGCCGACGACAATTCAAAACTTCATCAATGGCGACTTGGTACCGAGCCGCGGCACTCGTACTGCGGTGGTGTACAATCCCGCGACCGGCGAACAGTCAGGAACGCTTGGATTGGCTACGACTCAAGACGTCCGTGCGGCGGCGACGGCGGCTCGAGAGGCATTTCCGGCCTGGGCGAACACCTCTCCGTTGCGTCGCGCGCGAATTCTCAACCGCTTTCTGCGAATTCTCGAAGATCGGATTGATGAACTCGCCCAGGTGATCACGGCAGAGCATGGCAAGGTGCTCTCGGACGCAACGGGCGAAATTCAGCGTGGCATGGAAGTCGTGGAGTTTGCCACAGGTGCACCTCAACTTCTCAAGGGAGAGGTTACGGAGAACGTCGGTACGCGCGTCGACAGCCACTCTCTACGTCAACCGCTTGGCGTTGTTGTCGGGATTACACCGTTCAATTTTCCAGCGATGGTACCCATGTGGATGTTTCCGGTCGCTCTCGCGTGCGGCAACACCTTCATTCTCAAGCCGTCCGAACGCGATCCGTCCGCCTCGCTCATACTCGCGCAGTGGCTGAAGGAGGCCGGATTGCCAAACGGCGTCTTCAATGTCGTACATGGAGACAAGGAAGCGGTCGACGCCATCTTGTCCGATCCCGACATAGTCGCCGTGAGCTTCGTCGGGTCCACTCCGATTGCTCGTTACATCTACGAAACGGCTACTCGAAACGGAAAGCGCTGTCAGGCGCTTGGCGGCGCCAAGAACCACATGATCGTCATGCCAGATGCCGATATGGATCAGGCGGTTGACGCGCTGATGGGTGCCGCCTACGGCGCTGCAGGCGAGCGTTGCATGGCGATTTCGGTGGCAGTCCCGATCGGAGACACGACGGCCGACAGGTTGATCGAAAAACTGGCGCCCAAGGTTCGCGCTCTGAACATCGGCCCAGGAACAGATCCGGATGCCGAGATGGGGCCACTTGTGACCAGGCAGCATCTCGATAAGGTCCGTGGCTATATCGACACCGGTGTAGACGAAGGAGCGAAACTGATTGTCGATGGACGCGACTTCCGGCGCCAGGGTTACGACAAGGGATATTTCATCGGCGGAACGCTTTTCGACCACGTCACGACCGATATGAAGATCTACAAGGAGGAGATCTTCGGACCGGTGCTCTCCGTCGCACGTGCCAAATCGTACGACGAGGCCGCCGACATGATCAACGCGCACGAGTTCGGCAACGGCACTGCTATCTTTACGAGGGACGGAGATGCCGCCCGCGAATTTGCACATCAAATTCAAGTCGGCATGATCGGCATCAACGTGCCGATCCCGGTGCCGATGGCATTCCACTCGTTCGGTGGATGGAAGGCGTCCCTCTTTGGTGATCACCACATGCATGGGCCCGAGGGGGTACGATTCTATACCAAGCTAAAGACGATCACGACACGGTGGCCTACTGGCATTCGCTCTGGAGCTGAGTTCGTTATGCCGACGATGAACTGAGGGCGAATATCGCGGCTCTGCGATCTTCGCTTCCCGGCGCAGCGGGGGTCCCGGCATCGCGGTGTAATGTGCAACCGTTGGACCCGAGATGGTACGTCTTAGGAACGCCTCGCGTACCGAGAAGGACTTCATGCAATGGGTTCGAATGTCTCCAAGGCCGGCGCGGCCCACAATACCCGTTTTTCGTCCCTTCCGGGCGTTCTTGCATAAAGAACGCTCAACTAGAGCCCGGCACGTGGTGCCGGGCTCGCTTTTGTCGTGCTGACGATGGGTATCGCGTTAAGTCGACGCAATCGCCTTGGAACTAAATCCTATCCTTCGCGGATGGATGCAGTACTACGGCAGATATGGGCGCGCAGAAATGCACAACCTGTATCGATACGTCGACGAATCTCTGAGCCGCTGGGCGCGACGCAAATACAAAGGGCTGAAGAATGGAAAGGTCAGAGCCTCCTCCTGGCTCAGATTGATCCGCTGCCGTAGGCCGAAGCTGTTCGCTCATTGGTCGAGGTTGAGTTCTGCTTCGTTACTTGTTGAGAGCCGTATGACGTGAGAGCGTCACGTACGGTTCGGAGAGCGGCTCCGGGTGCAACTCCCGGGGCCGACTCACCATGGACTTGGCATGTCGCTTTATGCCAAGCGGCTGGAGCGCGGCCGCTTTTTGTGGCCATCGCTGGCAGACGGCGTTGTGACGATCAGCGTTGCGCAACTATCCTATCTCCTGTCCGGAATTGACTGGCGGATGCCGCAGGCAACCTGGCGTCCACAGGCTTCCGGTTAAGCTGTGGCTCTTCGACTCACGGCAGGAATCCAGCGGGATTATTGGCGGCGAATATGGTTGATTCGTCCTCGACGCCCACCGATCCGCTTCCCGCGACCTTGCCGCTGCGCATGCGATGATATTGCGCAGCGCGAACAGCTGACGCTGGCGAAGAGCGAAGTGACCGTCGGCCGGCTGGAAATCGAGCGGCTGAAGCTGATGCTGGCCAAGGCGCTGCGAGAACAGTTCGGGCAATCGTCTGAACGCGGCAAGCTGCTGGTCGAGCAGCTCGAACTCGCCATCGAGGATCTTGAAGAGACCCAGGCGGAGCAGGAAACCAAAGCCGAGTTCGCAGTGCCGGAAACTGCCAAACAGCAGCGCGCAAAATCCACGGCCGCCGCGGCGTCCGTTGCCGGACAATCTGTCGATCGAACGCGTCGTCGAACCCGCGCCTTGCGTATGTGGCAAGTGCGGCAGCGAGCGACTGCACAAGCTCGGCGAGGTGGTATCGAAGACCCTGGAATGCGAGCCGCGGCCTGGAAGATTATCGAGCATGTCCGCGAAAAGTTCTCCTGCCGAGATTGCGAGGTGATCACAGAGGCGCCGGCGCCCTCCCATCCGATCCCGCGAGGCTTTGCCGGGCCGAGCCTGCTGGCGATGTGCTGGTCAACAAGTTCCTGCTGCATCAGCCGTTGAACCGGCAGAGCAAGACCTATGCCCGTGAAGGGGTCGAGCCCGACGTCTCGACCCTGGCGGATCGGGTCGGCGCCTGCGTGGTAGCACTCGATCCCATTATTGAGGCCATCCGCATGCACATTATCAGCGCGGAACGCATCCACGCCGACGATACGACGGTGCCGGTACTGGCCAAGCTTAAGACGGTTACCGGCCGCATCTGGACCTATGTTCGCGATGACTGGCCGATTGGCGGCACGGATCCGTCGGCGGCCCTGTTCTACTACTCACGCAACCGGGCTGGAGAGCATCCGCAAAGCCATCTTGCCGGCTATTTGGGCCTGATGCAGGACGATGCCTTCGATGGATATAACCAGCTCTACAAAGCTCAACGGAAGCCGGCTCCGATCCTTGAAGCGGCCTATTGGAGCCATGGCCGCAGAAAGTTCTTCGACCTGGCGAAATCTGGAGAGGCGCCGATTGCCAGCGAGGCCGTGCGACGTATCGATATCCTGTTCGAGATCGAGCGCACCATCAACGTGCTGATTCCGGTCGATGTCGCCCAGGATTCCGAGATGATCTCGCCCACCATTCCGATTTGAAGTCGCCCACACGTTCCGAGATGATGTCGCCCACCATTCCGGGATGATGTCGCCCGGGTGACGAGGCCTCTTCTGGCTCCCATAGGGTCAACCCTTTCGGCTTTGCGAAGGGGGACCCTGGATGCCGACGGAGAGGCTTGCGATGCGCCGTGTGCGCGATGTGATCAGGATGAAGGCGGCCGGGCTGCCGAGCCGCGAGATTGCGCGACGGGTGGGCGCGGCGCCCTCGACGGTGCGGCTGGCGATCCGGCGGTTCGAGGCCGCGGGTCTGAGCTGGCCGTTGCCGGACGACGTCACCGACACGGTGCTGGAACTCCGCCTGTTCGCGAAGACCGGCAATGGCAACCGTCAGGGTCACCGCCGCGTCACTGAGCCCGACTGGGCGGCCGTGCACCGCGAGCTCAAACGCAAGCACGTGACGCTGTTGATCCTGTGGGAGGAGTATATCGCCGCCGAGCCCGGCGGATACCGGTACTCGCGCTTCTGTGAGCTCTACCGTGCCTGGGAGGGGCGTCTGTCGGTGACGATGCGCCAGGCGCACGCGGCCGGCGACAAGCTGTTCGTCGATTATGCCGGCGATGGCGTACCAGTGGTGGTCGACCGTCTGACCGGGAGCGCAGGAAGGCGCAGATCTTCGTCGCCGTGCTCGGCGCATCGAGCTTCACCTACGCTCAGGCGACGTGGACGCAGGGGCTCGCCGACTGGATCAGCGCCCATGTTGGCGCCTTCGCGGCGATCGGCGGCATCCCGGCGCTGCTGGTGCCGGACAACACCAAGGTCGCGGTCATCAAGGCGTGTCTCTACGACCCGCAGATCAACCGCACCTATGCCGAGATGGCAGCGCATTACGGCACCGCCATCTTGCCGGCGCGGCCGCGCAAACCGCGCGACAAGGCCAAGGTCGAACAGGCCGTCCTCGTTGTCGAGCGCTGGTTGCTTGGGCGCCTGCGCCATCGCACCTTCTACAACCTCGCCGAGGTCAATACGGCGATCGGCGAACTGCTCACGAGGCTCAACGAAGAGCGGACGATCCGGCGGCTCGGCATAACGCGCCGCCGGCTGCTCGAGGAGGTCGACCGGCCGGCACTCAAGCCGTTGCCGGCATCCCCCTACGTGCTCGCCGAGTGGCGTATCCGCCGTGTCAGTCTCGATTACCACGTCGAGGTGGAGAAGCATTACTACAGCGTTCCCCATCGCTTCGCCCGCGCCGAGGTCGAGGTGCGGTTCACTGCCCGCACCGTGGAGATCTTCCACAAGGGCGAGCGGATCGCCGCGCATCAGCGCATGAGCGGCAATCACAAGCACACCACCGTGCCGGAGCACATGGCTTCCAGCCATCGGCGCTACGCCGGCTGGACCATCGCACGCATCCGCCAGGATGCCACCGCGATCGGGCCGGCGACCCGCGCGTTGTGCGACGTCATTCTCGACGAGCGCTCGCACCCCGAGCAAGGCTTCCGCGCCTGTCTCGGCATTCTCAGGCTTGCCGCCTCCTACGGGCGCGAGCGCCTCGACGCTGCGGCTGCGCGGGCGATCGACATCGGCGCGCGCACCTATGGCTCGGTCAAGTCGATCCTCGCCAACAATCTCGATCGGCGTCCTGCTCACCAGCGCTCCGCGGACGATGCGCCGATCCTGCATGCCAACATCCGTGGACCGCGCTACTACAATTAGGAGACCCTCCCTTGCTCACTCATCCGACCTTCGACCGCCTCAACGCCCTCGACCTGCACGGCATGGCCAAGGCCTTCGCCGACATCGAAGCCACCGGCGAGGCCGCAAGCCTCGGTCACGCCGAATGGCTTGCGCTGCTGCTCGAACGTGAAGCCTCGCTGCGCCACGACAAGCGGCTTGCCACCCGTCTGCGTTACGCCAAGCTGCGCCAGCAGGCGTGCGTCGAGGACGTCGACTACCGCACCCCGCGCGGGCTCGACCGCCCGCTGTTCGCCAGCCTCGTTGAGGGCCGCTGGATCGACGACCGCGTCAATCTCCTGATCTGCGGCCCGGCCGGCGTCGGCAAGAGCTGGCTCGCCTCGGCGCTCGGCCACAAGGCCTGTCGCGACAATCGCTCCGTGCTCTACCAACGCGTCCCGCGTCTGTTCGACGAGCTGGCGCTCGCACGCGGCGACGGCCGCCATCCGCGCCTGTTGCGCGCTCTTGGCCGCGTCGATCTGCTGATCCTTGACGACTGGGGCCTCGCCCCGCTCGATGCAGGCGCCCGCCACGATCTCCTGGAGATCCTGGAGGATCGCTACGGCCGACGTTCCACCCTCGTCACCAGCCAGCTCCCCGTGGATGCATGGCACGTGCTGATTGGAGACCCCACCTACGCTGACGCCGTGCTCGATCGCCTCGTCCACAACGCCCATCGGCTCGACCTCACCGGCGAGAGCCTGCGCCGAACACCGTCATCCGCCCGAAAGACCTGAGCCCGTGGCGCTGTGGACATGCCGCTGCGCTTGGACAACGCAAACGCCTTGCCCACATGCCCACAGCAAACGCAGACGAAGAAAACAGGTTCAAGTTGCGATTCCAGATTGACCATCCGGCTTGACCGATGCCAGAGAGCCACCCGGCCAGAACGCCTCGCCACCGGGCGAGATCAAATCGGAGAGGAGGGCGACATCGTCTCGGAATCGGCGGGCGACTTCATATCGGTACGCCTGGGCGACTTCGTCGGAATCCGCATCTATACCCTGATCGAAACCTGCAAGATGAACGATGTCGATCCGCAGGCCTGGCTCGCTGACGTGCTGGCCAGGCTTCCAGATCACCCCGTCAACACAGTCGCCGACCTGCTCCCGTGGAATTGGAAGGCGACCCAACAGTCCAAAGCGGCTACTGCCTGAGCGCCGCGGCATACCGGTGCGCCTGCCGGAGTGTTGATCGGATGCGTACGTTCCTGCCCACTATCCGGCCGACACAGTTCAACTACCCGTCGACATCCTGGGGAAGTAGCACGGCACCAAATATCGGTTCATTCAACGCTACCGCTCCGGCTTGCCGGAGAATCTTGGCGAAGAGTTCGACGCCTCGTTTCGTTCGCCCGCCTCAACCGGATCAGCCGTAATCGCTTCGACATCCAATGGCACCGTCACACCGGACAATGGTTCCGCCTGCATCGCGGCCTCACCCTTGCCGACGCGATCGACACGCTAAGATCCGACGGATTGCTCCATCCAACTTAACCAGCGGAAGCGTCGGAGCCCTGCAAGTTCACGCACCCCCGCGGCCCTCACCGGATGGATCACTCGATTACGACCTATAACGCCGTCCGGCGGCAAAGTTACCTTCGCTCCGGATCGTATCATCAGAAGCTTCGAGCGCTTTTGCCTCCACCAGAGGAGCGTTCGCCCGACAACTCTTTTAGGTCGCCAACACAAATCGGTCTCTGGTCCGCTAGCTCAGGATCACCGGCAGCACATCGTTGGTCGAGTGGTCGGGAGTGTCATCCTTCCACCGAACCGAGCCGAACGGCCGTTCCAGCATCCGACGGATGCGCACCGGCGTGGATCCGACGTGAAAAGCCACTGCTTGACGTTCCACTGCACGCTCCGGTTCGGTTGAACGGTTGCGGTAGTGCAAATAGTCGAGCCACGTAGGGCATTGATAGCGCTCCGTCCACAATTCAGGATCGGCAATATCCCGGGCAATTGACCAGCCATAGGCGCCGTTGCGCTGCCGCAGCAATTGCACTTCCTGCATCACACGATGGAATGCACGGGCATTGTCCTGAATCACGCGATATTCGATCTCGACTACCAGAGGCCCGCTTCGTGCGGACAGCACGAGCTGCACCTCGGGATCAGCAGGTACCGCAGCCTCCTGCCCCGGCGGATCGATACGCGGCAAACCACACCATAGGCCCAACACGGGAGAGACGAACATAAGAGCGGCCGCAACTAAGAGCGCAATCTCTACCCCGGTCCAGTCGGTCAAGCAGCCCCAGCCCCAGCTGCCAAGGGCAACGCCGCCGGAACTTGCTGCCTGGTATGCCGCAACCGAACGCCCGGCGACCCAGCGCGGCGCCGATAACTGAACGCTGATGTTGAATACCGCCCACGCCATTATCCACGCGGCTCCCGACACGACCAAGGCGACGGCGGTTAAGGCCGGCTCGGGACTTAGCGCCACCCCCGCGAACGCTGCGCCCATCGCCAATGCGCAGGCGCGGATAGCTGTCTCGCCGCTCAAGCGTTTGCATATTCTAGCGATGTTGAGCGCACCGATCACCGCCCCGAGACCAAAGGCGCCAAGCATGATGCCGTAAGTTTGCGCGCCGCCATGCAGCCGGTCGCGGCTCACCAACGGCATCAACGCAATAATCGCGCTTCCGATGACTCCGATCACCATCGAGCGAGCCAGCACGGTTTTAACTGCCGGCGAATTACTGATATAGCGAACTCCGGCGATCATAGCCCGGCTAAGCCGTTGAGGAGGTAAACGTGAGGGCTCGGTGCCCCGTTTCCAAAGGGATAGCGCGAGAATCAGCGGTAGATAAAGCACCGCATTGAGCGCAAAGGCCGATACGGCGCCTGCGCTCGCCACGACGGCGCCGCCGATCGCGGGTCCTACACTACGCGCAACGTTATAGCTGACTGCAGCGAGAGCGACCGCCGCGGGAAGCCTCTCCGAGCTCACCTGTTCACTGAGTGAAGCTTGCCACGCCGGTACCATCAACGCCATGCCACAGCCAAGGACAAAGCAGAGCGCCAATAAGAGAGCTGGCGTGATCAGCTCGAGCCAGGCGAAGACCGTCAGCCCAATCGCCCCTGCGAACGCGATGGCGAGCGCCACCATCGCGACAATACGCCGGTCGTGCACATCAGCAATTGCGCCAGCTGGCATCGAAATCAGCATAACCGGTAGCATCAGCGCCGTCTGTACCAAGGCCACTTTGTCCGCAGAGGACGTCATTTGTGTCATCGCCCAAGCTGCGCCGACGCCTTGGATCAGGCTCCCAAGATTGAATAAGACGCTGGCGAGCCAGATGCGCCGAAACGTGGGATTGCGCAGGGGAGCGGCAAGAGCATCGGCGTTGAGCGTCATGGTGACATGCTCGATGGATTTTTTGGGACGCGGATCATCTCGCTCCGAATTCCCGATCGATGTCAGTCAGGAATTGCCACGATACGTGGCGTGAACATTGCCGTAGCATTTGGCGAGTGCTCTCAGGCCCCCTCTACTTTTTTGTATTGCTCGACGGACTGCGCTCAGTGGTGTTGGCGCAGCCGTGTAGAACTTGTCCCATAGCGCATACTTCGAACCGTTCGACAAGAATGCACCATCAAAGTTCGGGACTAAACATAGAGCAACAGCAGTATCGAATGCCTTCATCTGGCAGGCGGCGCTGTGCTTGCTTGGACAAGAACCGCCATGTTTCCAGGTTGATGCTGGTTCCTCCACATTTTCCGGTGCGCGCGCGACATTTCCTCCCACGGGAACACTTCGGAAAGACACGGATCGATGCGTTGTTCAGTAACAAGGCGGTTCGCTTCCCACACTTCGTACAGACTCGCGTAGTGGCTACCTTGAATTCTCTTTTGCCGTACCCAGACGAAACGCGCATCCATCGTGAGATTGAAACCTGAGGTCCCAGCGCAAAAGACAACCATTCCGCCTCGTTTCACGACGAAGCTGCTGACTGGAAAGGTCGTTTCTCCCGGGTGCTCGAAGACAATGTCGACGTCGTTTCCCTTTCCGGTAATGTCCCAAATGGCTCTGCCAAACCGGCGAACCCTCTTCATGTAGTCGCCGTACATAGTGGGCTCGTTGACATCCGGAAGTCGACCCCAACAGTCGAAATGCATACGGTTTATAACTCCTTTGGCTCCCAATGACATCACAAAATCACGTTTCGATTCGTCCGAAATGACGCCTATTGCATTTGCGCCCGCCACAACTGCGAGTTGGATGGCCATTGAGCCAAGGCCGCCAGCCGCTCCCCACACAAGAACATTTTGGCCCGGTCGGATGATGTGGGGCCGATGACCAAACAACATCCTATATGCGGTGGCCAGCGTGAGCGTATAGCAGGCGCTTTCCGCCCAACTTAGGTGCCTTGGTCGAGGCAGTAGCTGTCGCGATTGAACGCGCGCGAATTGCGCAAAGGATCCGTCTGGAGTTTCATAACCCCAAGCCCTCTGAGAAGCAGATAACATGGGATCGCCGCCATTGCACTCGACATCGTCGCCGTCGTCCTGATGACTCTGTAGAACAACCTCATCACCGGGTTTCCATCTATTCACGCGTTTGCCGATCGCCCAAACAATCCCCGCAGCATCGGAGCCGGCGATGTGAAGGGAGGCGTGATGCAGATCAAACGGCGAGACAGGCTCTCCAAGAGCCGACCAAACGCCATTGTAATTGACTCCTGCAGCCATAATCATAACCAGGACCTCGTCTGGACCAAAGGCGGGCGTATCAACTACTTCCATCTGCATTGCCGACTCTGGATCGCCGTGTCGCTCCCGGCGTATAACCCAGGCATACATGTGCTTCGGTACATGCCCCAACGGTGGAAGTTCTCCGATCTCGTAAAGATCCTTTGCGGCCACCTGGGCATAGTTCGCGGCGGACGGACCGGACTCGCTGTGTTGATTAATTCCGCTCATGTGTCCCTCAACAGAATGAGAATCTACTAATGCGTTGACGAAGTTGGCTGCTCACGTGGCGCTTGCCGCGCCGGTGCCGGGTGCTTGCCTCCTGCGATTTCGTGCTGGAAGCTGGCCGTGGCGAGAGATGGCCCATCAAAGTTCGGACGGGGAGCACGAATGAGCCGCTCCTCAATTGCGCGACATGTCAACCCGCGTGCCTCGTATCGGTGATCTGAAAGTTAACAGATATGTGGAGTACGATTTCGCACCGCACCTCGACGAGGTGTCGCTGGATGATGCGATTCTCGGATAATCTGCCAAAAGCGGCCTTCTCTTTTCAGGCGACCCAGTTGCCACTTCCCTGCCGAGACTATCGACGCCTTTGGACCGCATTGAGGGAGTTTTGTGAAACTTCATGTTCCTGTCCTGCTTTGGAGCGGGATAATCCTCAGCTGGCATCTTACAAACTCAAACTATTTGGAGGTCTTCGGCTGGAACGATGCTTGACTTCTCGCGCTCGAATAAGCGCGCAGTGAAATTTGAATCCGAAGGGCACTGGCATGTCGACCTGATAGAAGCGGCGTAGAGCCACATCGTTACTCCAAACCTTGGTTGATGTTGGTGAGGCCACAAATTTCTCGGTGTTGCTGCAGGGCGCATCGTCCGAGAGAATCACCTGGAGCGACGCGGTTGGATTGATTCGGCCGCAACACCGTGTGCATACGCCGAAGCTCAGCACGACCTTCCGGCAGGCTTTCTGTGTCAAACCTGCAATAGTCTCCTTAGCCGGCTTGCTAAAGTCCTCGGTCCCGTCATCGAAGTTCGTGACTTTGGTGCCGCCGAGTCCAGGCCTCGTCAGCGCACTCGTTACGACTAATCGCGCAAGTCTCATCGGTAGCCCCTGCAGCGAACCACCGCGTTCGCGCCGGCTCTGTGTCCCTCATCCTAGCAATGAGCGTGCCACTCGTGGCATCTGATCCGTGCCTTGTTTGACGGATCAAACCCGGATGGCGACGAACTTCCCGTGGAAAGCTTGGCGCTTCTGTCGGCTTTTCGACGTCGCGGGCATCAATCGAACAAGGATTAGAGGATTAGATTGAAGACAGCGTCGGTCGTCTCTTTTACTGACCTTCAACCATGCTCGTGGACCGCGAGCTGCTGGGTGGAATGACATGACGACAATTAGATAACTGGGCAAGCTGTCCGACGCGTCTGTCTTTCAATGGGCCTGGTCTCGTCTTCAAAGCGAATCGCCGTTTGCCATCAGATCTTCGAAATGGCGACCGACTGCAAAGCCCGAAGCGAGCAGTGGCTGTGTCGGGCGAAGGTCTACGAAGGCGACCGCAACTCTCGTTAGGACGGGTGGCTGACGTATCGTAATGGTACCGAAGGGTAATATTGTCTCAGACTTAGCAGGTAGTGCGCCTGTTCTCCTCGACCTTAGGCCCGCCGTTCGGCATCGAGTTAGCGTCACGCCGGCGTTCCTGCCGTGGCTGCGAACATCGAATCGCCGGAACATGCGCAACCGAGGCGATAGCTGAGGTTTGAGTGGCCGGCACATTTCTAACACGTGCGGAACTATCGTCGCCACTGTGTTTTTTCAGAGCCCCGGCATGGCAAAACGGCAAAAGCAGCGTATAAACCTGTCCACTGGATCAATCGCTCCATCAGGATCACTGCTCCGCATTCGACGCCGCGAACCCCGATCAAACGCGGCTTCCACAGCTTGGCAACCATCCTTTACTCCAAATCAAGCCGCTCTGCAGTGCACTCGCCGGCATCGCGCTTGGTCGAACCCTCGTAGACAGTCTAATTGCGATAGAGGCGCGATGGTGCATCGTTGCCTGCGGGTGTCGCTGATCCCCTCCCTTCTCCCCGGCCGACGATATTGAGCCTTGACCTGCTTACGGCACGCGCGCTGACGGCGTACTCGGTCGATGTCAAGCTTATCCGGCGCTTGCCGGACGTGTCCGGCAAGCAGGCGTACTCAACATATCCTGTCGAGTGCTGCGTAGAACATGCTCGCCAAGACCACGCGGAGAATGTGAGCCGGCGAAACGGCATCAAATGGCAATTGAAAGCTCATTTTCGCGCTGCTGACGCACGGAGGCTCGGTGAGCGCGACATGGTCACTACAATATGCCTATGCTCAGTTTTGAGAAGCGAGACGGCTACATGCGCGCATCGCCCATGTGGGAAGCGAGGTCTCAGCCTGCACCCGACTTTGAGAAGTTTCTAGAGCCTCACGATAGGCGGCAGAATGTTGCTTCTTGTACCTCATTGCCGAAGGTCCAGATGACTGGCCCAAACACGTTGAGCCGAGGCAAGCCGCGCAGTCGTTTGGCTGATCTCCTCATCTTGAACTGGTCCAGCCCGTCTTTCATATTCTGCCAGCCACTGCTGGTACGGCCCAACCCTTGTTAGCAGGATTTGGGACCAGCGGATGATGACGGTCTTTGCTCCGGTCCGTTGTCAATAAGCCCTTCGCAGGTATCAGTTGGACACCGAAGACGTGGCCTTCCGCAACGAGGTCGGGTGAAACTCAGATCCATCCTTCGTGCTCAATCAGAAGATCTCTAGACTGGCGGCAGTCATGCGGCCGCGGACGGATAGGACACGACGGCATATTTGAGCCGACCGATCGCCCTCGATGAGCGTATCACTCCCACAACCGCACGCCCAAGATGCCAGACTGGTGATCGAAGGCGATAGAGCCGTCGTAGATCTTGAGCTCGCCTGGATCCAGGCCGAGAAAAACGCCCTGCACGGCGGACGCCTCGTTCGGCTTCGCAATCTTCGATCTCCGTTGAGGGCATTCCCTTTGGCAAAAACACCCGTACGGGTCGACCTTGCCAGTTCCGCAAGTTCCGTAACGGCCCGCATCTCAAGGGCAATCCTCAGCCGATTCACTGGCGAGAACATTGACTTCAACTAAGGGAATCTGCACGTTCGGCCAGTTCATTGAATTGATCAAAGTCCGCTTATCTTCAGACCCATTTCCGCGAGATGAGGGAGTATGAATCGATTTATGCGACGCAAGTAACCGTCTTGGTTTGTCTCAAACAAGTATTTATATCCGGAAATAAGATTTGGAACCGGACAGCACCGACACGTGAAACTTTCGGCGAGGCAATACTCCGAGCAGTTATAGTCGATCGTTATTTCGTCGCTCTCACTCCGAATCTTCTCGATGGCGTTCAGGACGATGCTATCGTCTTCAACTTGAATGTAAGCGTTAGGGCAGCAACTGTGATTGATGAAGTCGATGTGGTCACTACAAAGATGTCGATGACGGTCGATCTGTATGGTTCTCTTGGTAGCGCGCAGTAGAATAACCCCATTGAGCCTCCCTATTATATCGCAGTTCGATACCGTTCTCCTCGAGAAAAGACCTAATCCGTTAATCTTGGACGGTCCGACAAAGAACCAGTCACTTGTCTTATGAGCATCCTGATTCATATTGCGAGGTCTCCCGCGGTTCCTGATTGACGGCGCGATGTGACAGTGCTCAACCACCTGTTTCGCCGTTGCGTTGCCATCAACATCTCGTCGGCAACGGTCTGGCAAACTAAACAGTGCGGTCACGGCTCGGTCAACCTATGCACTCTGGTAGCCAATATTCTCGGTGCGTCACTCAAGCCCCAGCGCTGCGCGGGGCCTGCTCGACGTGTCATACGGCATGCAAATGGCTCTGACGCGTACTTTGGCGCAGCTCATCGCTCGGCACCTATTAGTTTTGCCTGCCTCGGTTTGTCCGCTGGACCAGGCGAGGCGATTACCTCTCGAACGGCAGTCTTATCGTTAGCGTGTAGGTCACCCCACATAGCGGGCGTTGTTTGATTGTCAGAGAATCTCCTGGTGATTTGTTCCCAGGAGATCATATGAGCGAACATAGGTCTGACACTAAGAACTTCGAAGTTATCATGGCGACATCCGAGCGGCTTGCGGTCAGTCCGGGACGGAGCCATCGCAATTGGTCGCGAGAGGCGAAGGAGCGGATCGTCGGGGAAACGTTCGCGCCGGGGGCGAACGTGTCGGCAATCGCGCGCGCTCACGAGCTTGATCCATCGCAGGTGTTTGCGTGGCGACGCAAGGCGCTGGCTTCGGGAATGGTCGCGCCGCTTTCGAAGCGAGCCCGACCGGTCAAGTTCGCGCGTTTTGAAGCCGTTGCGGGCGAGACGATGGAAATTGTGATAGGCGATGTCGCGGTGCGCATCGGTAGCGACGTGGAGCCTGAGCGTCTTGCCGCGGTCATCCGGGCGGTTCGGCAGGCATGATCCCGGCAGGTGTTCAGGTCTACGTGGCCAGCACGCCGGTCGACTTCCGAAAGGGAGCGACCGGCTTGATGGCGCTGGTGCGACATAGCGGAGCTGACCCATTCAGCGGCGCGCTATACGTGTTCCGGTCGAAAAGAGCGGACCGGATCAAGGCGGTTTGGTGGGACGGCAGCGGGGTCTGCCTGTTTGCCAAGACCCTCGAGGAGGCGAGGTTCTGCTGGCCGAAAATTGCGCCGACCCGGGTGCAGCTGAACCATGCACAGTTGCTCGCGCTGATTGACGGGCTGGACTGGACGAAGGTGCGTCCGGTGGTTGTGAAGCGCCCGCAATCGGTGGGTTGATAACTTGCGGCGAATTGAATCAGGGCGCTGAAAGGTTTGGAAGATTGGCGGCGACTCTGCTGTGATGGACGGCGATGACGCCGCCCGTTGCAGAGCTTCCGACGACCCTTGCCGATGCCCATGCGCTGATCCTTGCCTTGGCGGCAGAGCGGCAGGCGATCGAGGCCGAGATTGCAACACTGACTGCGGCGAATGCCGATCTTGGCGCGGTCAACCAGGCGGCTGACTCGCGGATCGTGGAGCTGACGGCGATCGTGAAGATGTTGGAGCGCACGCTTTACGGCACGCGCTCGGAACGCTTGCGCAGCGACAAGCCCAGCGATGAGCAGATCGCCATCGTATTTGACGAGATTGCTACCGGCGTGGCGGCCATTGAAGCCGAACTGGCCAAGGCAGGCGGCAAGGACAAGCCGCAACGGACCCCGCGGCCGCGCAAGGAGTTCGGAGCGCATCTGGAACGGGTGGAGATCGTCGTCGAACCCGAGGTGCCTCCTGGTTGCGAACGGCTGGAGAAGGTTCTGATCGGCGAGGACGTGTCGAAGCGCCTCGACGTGACGCCGGCGAAGTTCCGCCTGATCGTGACGCGGCGCCCGAAATACATCTATCGCGACCGCGATGGTGTAGTTCAGGCGCCGGCGTCGCCGCACCTGATCGAGAGTGGGCTTCCGACCGAAGCGCTTCTCGCCCAGATCGCGGTGGCCAAATATGCCGACGGGCTGCCGTTGTACCGGCAGGAAGCGATCTACGCGCGTGACGGTGTCGATCTAGACCGATCGCTGATGGCACAATGGATGGGCAAGGTCGGCTTCGAATTGCAGCCGCTGGCCGATTATATGCTGGAGAAGATCAAGCAAGGTGAGCGGGTCTTCGCCGACGAGACGACCTTGCCGACGCTCGCTCCCGGATCCGGCAAGACGCAAAAGGCCTGGCTGTGGGCCTATGCACGCGACGACCGGCCATTTGGCGGCATTGGTCCACCGATGGTCGCCTATCGCTTCGAGGACAGCCGCGGCGGCGAATGCGTCGAGCGCCATCTGACAGGCTTTGCCGGCATCCTGCAGGTCGACGGCTATGCCGCCTATAATCGGCTCGCGAGGTCCGCGGGCGCCAATGAGGGCGTAACGCTGGCAGCCTGCTTTGCCCACGTCAGGAGGCGATTCTACGAGCTTCACGTCAACGAGAGCTCGCAGCTGGCGACACAGACCGTCACGACAATGGCCGGGCTTTGGGCGATCGAGGCCGACATCCGCGGCCAAGATCCTGCAACGCGGGTGCAAGCACGCCAGGAAAAGTCTGCCACCATCGTCAAAGCGCTCTTCGATCTGTGGGAGAAGGAGCTGCCTCGCCTGTCCGGCAAATCCAAACTCGCCGAGGCGATCCGCTATGCCACATCCAGGAGCACCGCTCTCGAGCGCTTCCTGAGCGATGGCCGCATCGAGCTCGACTCCAACACCATTGAGCCGCGATCCGGCCACAAACCATCACGAGAAAAAACGCGCTCTTCGCCGGGTCACATGGCGGCGGCCGGACCTGGGCGACCATCGCCACGCTTCTGCAGACCGCGAAGATGAACGAAGTCGACCCGCACGCCTGGCTCACACAAACTCTCGATCGGATCGCGAAGCGCTGGCCGATCACTCAGATCGATGCGCTCATGCCCTGGAACTTCAAATCCTGAACGGCCTCAGCTTGCCGCTTACGTCTTATCCGATGCAGGTAATATCCCTTAAGCGAGGCGCCAAATGAAGATCTGGCGCCCGCACAGGACAGCGTCGCGGTGGAAGCGGCGAGCGATTACCAGAAGCTGTACGATACGTCCCGAGAGCGGAAGCTCGTTCGCGCGTCGTCGACAGTGGCTATGGACGCCCGAACGACAATGACGACTTTATCGTCTTCGCAGTACGCGCACTCTACAACACGCCGATCATTTGCGCGAAGCCTCCGCTGCCGAGGCGGCGCTGGCTGTCATCCCAACAACCCGTCACGTGCGCTCAAGCATCCACTCGACAAGCGTCTCTATGCCCAGGCCATCTCGTGGAATGTTGCTTCACCAAAATCAAGCAATTTCGCCGCGTCGCAATCCGCTTCGAAAAGACCGCCCGAAATTACCACGCAGTCGTCACTCGCACCACGATTGTCGTTTGGATGCGATAAGTTTCCACACACCTAGTCTAGAGCAGCGCATATCAGCACGACGGAGCGGATATCGATTTGCTGTGCGAAGCCACCTTAGTTTACCGCTGCGAATGCGGCCTCCTCACTATCCACGCCACTGATAGAGCGCGACACTCAACACGATCGAAAGTACCTTCATCGAGCGCACTCGCCAAGAGCGCCCACCACTACTTTTAATTGTGACGAGCGCAAATGCTAGCACTCATTGAGGTCGAACGCGCCGCGGCAAAAAGGCGGAAGGAGTGCCAGGTGCCGGTACGAGGGGGCGTCCCTATCCACATAGTTACTGATGCTGGCGCCGAGTTCCGGTCAGAAGTTGCGTATGCATCGCTTGCGCTCGGCATAGTCGTCAATGCCCCTAAGTGACCCTGCTCATCGCAATAAGGTCGACTATGCCAGGAGCGAGCCCATATGTTTGGTCAACCATCTGCGCAAGCGATTTCCATATCGCTGGTCTGGCTCGTAGTCCGTGCCAGGCATTGATTGAAATTTAATGGATCAACGTACTAACCTTGTGCCACACGACTGCTCCGTGGCTCTCCGTTAGGCCTCTCATCAATTCACGAGGAACAAAACGGCCATAGGAATGTGCAAGAGATCGCACCTGATTTGAGATTATTGGACGATAGCCAATTACGCGAGCGGCTTCATATAGAGGGCTAGCGGGTTCTCTACGGCGGCGGGAAAATGCTCTTCCGTGAGGTAACGGAATCCTATCGCCTCGTAAAACCGGCGTGTGACCTCGTAGGGCTTGTGGTCGCTGCTCGGGTGATCGGTCCAAACAAGGAGGACTTTAAGTCTGTCTGCCAGCGCATTGTCGCACGCCGCATTGACGAGCGCCCCACCGATCCCGGAGCGGTGGCGCCTCGGATCGACGGCTAACCAAAAAATCTCCGCGGCTATATCGGCATGCTTCTTATATAAGAGGAGGCCTTTTGGCTCGCCATCGAGCCGCGCGACATAGCCAGGTAGAACTTCTGCTTTCTCGGCGTATTTCAAACTTGCGTCACCTTGTTTGAACCAATCGGGCAGCAGAGCGGTCAACGATCGTTGAATGGCACGCTTCGCTGCAGGATCGGGTTCGAGCGATACTGTGAGTACCATAGTCCCTCGTATAGGTTGATCTGTCGCGACCTAGCTACATGCGGTCGCCCCCGGTCAATTGCCCATCACGTCTAACGCCTGGCTTTCGAGCGTCGGCGAACCACAGCACCTGGCGCTGTCGCGCTAACATCCGCCACCCTAGCTTCACCGGGATGACCGGTTTTGCTAACTCATGCGACCTCTGGTCTGTTTCATTGTTTCGGCTAAAGCTTCACCGAATATGTCGATACCCTGATTCAATGTCTCCACATCGATCGTGAGCGCAGGCAAGAATTTTATGACCTGATCACTGGGGCCGCATCGCTCGATAATCAATCCCTTTTCAAAGGCTTTGCGTGTCGTCACCTCCGCGATTTCAGCAATTTGGCAATCAAACCCCAGGGCCAGGCCGCGTCCGCGAACCGAAAAGCTGTTTCCATGCTCGGACGCAATGCCATCAAGCCGGCGACGCACAAGTTCTCCCATGCGCTGCACTCCTTGTGAAAACGTTTGGCTGCGCCAATAAATGTTTATCGCTGCCGTAGCAGATACAAGCGCAAGGTTGTTTCCACGAAACGTGGCGGTGTGTTCCCCTGGTCGCCAGACATCGCGCTCCTCTTTGATCAAGAGCATCGACAATGGCAGGCCATACCCACTTAGCGACTTCGACAGCACAACAATGTCAGGCGACAATCCTGCGAACTCGAAGCTGAAGAATTCGCCTGTCCGACCGCACCCCATCTGGATATCATCGACTACAAAGAGGGCCCCTATATCCCTTGCTATGGCCTGAAGCGACAGCAACCATTCCTTTCCAGCTACGTTGATTCCCCCTTCTCCCTGCACAGTTTCGACAAGAATGGCAGCTGGAGCATCGATACCACTACTCTTGTCCGAAAGCACCTTCCGCAGGAATTCGGTCGTGTCAACGCTTCGCCCCAGGTAGCCATCGTAGGGCATGAAGGTCGCACCAGACAGTGACACGCCACTGGCTATGCGAAATTGACGACCACCGGTCACAGCGGTCGCCCCCAGGCTCAAGCCATGATATCCATGCGTGAACGAGATGATGTTCTGACGTCCCGTGATTTTGCGAGAGAGCTTTAGAGCTGCCTCAACGGCATTGGCACCTGTCGGCCCAGTGAACTGGAAACGATAGTTCTGCAGACCCCGTTCGCGAAGTATGACAGAGTCGAAAGTCTCCATGAACTCGCGCTTTGCCGGAGTCGCCATATCAAGCCCGTGGATGACGGCGTCCGACGCGACATACTCAATGATAGCAGCTTTGATCTCATGATTGTTGTGACCGTAGTTCAGCGCTCCAGCACCGGAGAGGAAGTCAATGATCTCCCGGCCACCGTCTGTCAGCATTATAGAACCGCGTGCCCGGCTGAAAACATCCGGAAGCGAACGTGAGTACAAGCGGACGTTCGATTCTAGGGTTTCGAACGCTCGCATGTTAGCTGGCCCGCCAAGTACCTCGCCCATCATCCGTTTCCTTTGCAAGCAAGAGGTCGATTAATAAAGCGCGCTTCGTCAGATGCACCGGCTGTGAAATCAAAGCGACCGAACGCACGCACGTCGAGACTCGCGTCATTTCGCGTTGCGCGACGCACCTTTCCAAGAACGCCCCCTTTCACGTACTTACATGAGAACGGAATATCGCGGACCTACTAAGATCAGCAGTATCCTAGGGGAGCCGGCACATGGCTCGTCACATTCCAGTACCGACTCTAACTCCGCTTGAGGAACACGCGGTGGCAGATCGCGCACTGTCCGGAGACAAGCAAACGCAGTCTGCCGTTCAACAAGTTTGTGACGTTCACATTCAACGCCAAACGCCCCAAAGAAAAGCCCCCGGCGGGCATGCCGGAGGCCTTCTTGGAGGTCAACTTGGATCAATAGAGCCGTTTCGTTTTCTCCCTCCGCTGGTTGACTTGGGACTCACCAGTTGCGCTGAGCGCGGAGCAGAAGCGTAAGGCTGTTCTGGTCTTTCAGCTCATACACAGTCCCCGGCTTGGCGATCCCTGATTGCACCGGCAGCGTCACCGTGCTTCCGCTCGCGTATTTTTGGTCAAGCATCGTGTAAGTAAGGTCGGCTGAGACCGTCAGGTTTTTGACCGGAGTCCAGCCAGTCATGAGACCTATAACCGAATAGTTGAAGTCCGGATTGCAGCCGGCGGCGCCGCTTGATAGCGCAAGGGCTGTGACGAACGCGCCGCAGATATAGCCCTTGGCAGTGTTGTTATATCGCACCGCAGCCCACGCGCCGTAGATGCTGGTCGCCCAGTGCGGATCCCAGTTGTGGGTGTAGCCGCCGCGAAAGCCGTAGGTCGTGGTCAACTCCTGGCCGGAGCCCGCAACGAACACCGAGTCAGAAATTCCACCAAGTCCAACGCTCTGGTACGCACCTGCGAGACCCGTGCCGCCGTACATCGCGTAGGTGGTCGACATATAATCCTGGAAGCTGTAGCGGCTCGCGCCGTTCGTATAAACGCCTGCCAGGTTGATCGTGTCACCCGGACCAGTCGGGATGTTCTTGATCGACAACGCCAGCTGACCAGCCCAGCCCCACTTGTCGGCCGGATGGCCCGTTGTTTCATCGGCGCCGTAGTAGGCGGCGTGATTGTCGTGCGCGGCAACTGCCGCCTGGAACAGGCCCCAAGCCTGATCAACGCGAAGCATGGCAATAATATCAGGAGACGCTGTACCTGCGATGTCGTTCCCGCCATAGGCACCGGTCGCAAGGCCTGCGGCTGTCGCCGCGCTCACGTTCCAGATGTTGGTCGTGTCATGCTGGACCTGATCCTGGGCCGAGAAGGAGACGCTGATGCCTTGACCGAGGTCCGCAGTATAGGTGAACTGGTTGACGGGGTCCCACCCGCCACCGCCTGGCAGGCCGTCAAAATTGTTGCCGGGATAGTTTGCCCAGGGAGCGGAGAATTGCGACTGCGCTTTACCCAGCGTAAAACCAGCGAACTGAATGAACGCGTAGTAGACACCGAGCGTACCACCAGCGACGGTCGCTCCACTGTAAGCAGTCGACCCATTCACCGCAGTTGAGCCGGCACCGGTATAGCCGCCCGCATTCCAGGTGAATACAGCATCGAAGAATGTGCGGACCAGGCCATATTCTGTCGCCGTGCGCGTGTCGATGGTCAGATCTTCACGCGAGCCGGTGCTGTAGGAGTTGCTCAGGCGGTTTCGCGCGCCGGCCGCCCCACTATTGGCCGCGTCATAGAGCGCGTTCGTGGCCAGCCCCGCCTGGACACGCAGATAACCACCAAGCTTGATGCAGGTATCAGTGCCGGGAATATAATAGAAGCCGGCTCCATACAGCGAGCAGGTCTTCACGTACTCGATCGCTTTGGCCTTCACAGGAAGATCAGCCGCCTGCGCTCCAGCGCCAGCGAACATTGCAACAGAACAGAGGACAAGACTCTTCGTCAGTTTCATCGATAACCCCCCTAGGTTGAAAGCATGATCCGTCGCTTACAGATCGTGCTTGGCGAGAACCTTACGTGGTTACCGGAGTCGAGCTTCGTCGATCTGGGCCTTTGGAAGTTCCAAATTATGCGCCGAAGCGAGAAGTCTCGCAGCTTTTGCGCGCTAAGACGTCTACTCGATTCTAAGACGAGGTCCACGATACACTCAGCAGCAGCCGAGTTCAGATCGCTACCCACGCTTGTATAAGGCTATTGCCCGAGATGTTTCACCCATCCTCAAACTCCAGATCGATAGGGCCCAGGCGAGCTTTGTGGCCTATGTAGCCCCGGACGGGTCGGGCGCTGGAACGAGGGGCGCGGCCTCATGCCTTGGCGTCACCAGCAGGCTGCGCGCTTGGCGCGCAGCCTGCTCTGTCGGGCTAAAGCGCGATGAGATTGGGTTGAATCGTCATCGCGCTTTAGCCCTTTGTTTGAGCATGATCTTATCGGAAAATTGCTTCGCACTTTTCCGGATCATGCTTTACCCCAATCTTTCAGGGAAACGTTCAAGCCCAGCAAACGAGCGCATCGCCAAGATTCGAATTCGGCCTCAAGCGATAGCCGACTCTTTCGAGAGCTCGTCGAGCACTTGTTTTGTCGCCCCGTGCGCGAGTTCGACAATCTCATCGATCTCGGCTTCGGATACGACCAGGGGCGGAGCGAAGCCAAGGATGTCCCCGTGCGGCATCGCGCGCGCAATAAGTCCGCGATCGCGGGCGGCTTTCGAGATGCGGGCACCCACCTTGAGCTGCGGGTCAAAACGCCTTTTGGTGTGGCGATCTGCAACGAACTCGACCGCGGCGAGTAGGCCCACGCCTCGCACTTCCCCGACGATCTCGAGCTGCGCGAACCGCTCCTTGAGGCGCTTCTGAAGATGCGAGCCGACGATCCTGGCGCGATCGCTCAGTCGTTCCTGTTCGACGATATCGAGCACGGCGTTGGCCGCTGCGGCTGCAATGGGGTGCCCGGAATAGGTGTATCCATGCGAAAATGCCCCGATACGGTCCGCGGCTTCCTCCATGACCGCATAAACCTTTTCACCGACAATGGCTGCCGAGAGCGGCATGTAGCCGGAGGTCAAGCCCTTAGCGACGGTCACCAGATCCGGTTCGATCTCGTAAAGCGTGCTGCCGAAGTCCGCCCCGGTTCGCCCGAATCCACAAATCACCTCATCGGCGATCAGAAGCACATCGTAACGCCTGAGCACAGTCTGGATTTCACGCCAGTAGCCAGTTGGCGGCGGCGTGATACCGCCCGTGCCCAACACCGGCTCAGCGATGAAGGCGCCAACCGTTTCGGGCCCCTCGCGCAGGATCAGTTCCTCTAGTTCACCAGCACGCCGGCGAGAAAAGGCTTCCTCCGTCTCGCCTAGCTCGGCGCCCCAATAATGGTGCGGTGCGGCTGTGTGCAAGATGCCGGGAAAAGGGAGGTCCATATGATCATGATAGAACGACATGCCGGTCATTGAGCCGGAAACAACCGAACAACCATGATAGCCGCGCTCACGCGAGATGATCTTTTTCTTCTTCGGCTTGCCACGAAGGTTGTTGTAGTACCAAACGAGCTTGGCCTGGGTTTCATTGGCGTCCGATCCGGACAAGCCGAAGAACACTTTGCTTGGCTTCCCCGGCGCCATTCGCACGAGACGATCAGACAAGTTCGCCAGCTCTTCAGTCGTGTGGGCGGCATATGTGTGGTAGTAGGCCAATTTGTGAGCCTGTCGAGCGATGGCCTCAGCCACTTCGGTCCGGCCGTACCCGATGTTGACGCAGTAGAGGCCCGCAAAGGCATCGATGTAGCTGCGTCCCTCGGCATCCTGGATGCGAATGCCTTGGCCACCCGAGACGATCGTAGGATCGCCAATCTTGCCTTGAGTGAATTCTTTGAGCTGGGTGAACGGATGCAGGACACTCGAGCGATCTCGTTCAGCGATGGTTTTTATGTCGATCATTTCAGTTCTCCTAAGCAACCAAATCGCCGAAGCAGACGTATTTGAGTTCCATGTATTCCGCCAATCCGTGTTTCGAGCCCTCGCGACCGAGCCCGGACTGCTTCCACCCCCCAAATGGAATTGGCGGTCCTGTGAATGAGGCCGTGTTGATACCGAGCATGCCGCACTCTATTTGCTCGGAAAGGCGAAGCGCCCGACGTAGATCGTCGGTGTAGATGTATCCAGCCAGCCCCATTTCGTTGGCATTGGCTCGGGCGACGACCTCTTCCTCGGATTCGAACGGAAGTACGGCAGCGACCGGCCCAAACGTTTCCTCACGCGCAATGAGCATGTCTTCAGTGACATCGCTTAGCAGCGTCGGAGAGACAAAGTTCGGACCTAAACTGGCGCCTTGATGCGCACAAAGAGTGCGCGCGCCCTTCTTCACCGCATCGTCGATCTGGGCCCTGCACTTGTTGGCGACCGACAGCTTGGTCATCGGCCCGATGTCTGTCACAGCGTCCAGTCCGTGACCGACTTTCAGGTGAGCCATCGCCGCA
Source organism: Bradyrhizobium ferriligni (assembly GCF_056837965.1). Lineage (NCBI taxonomy): Bacteria > Pseudomonadati > Pseudomonadota > Alphaproteobacteria > Hyphomicrobiales > Nitrobacteraceae > Bradyrhizobium > Bradyrhizobium ferriligni. The sequence continues at coordinate 49,154 of NZ_JBXEJO010000029.1, read as the reverse complement.
GCAAACGCCTCGACGAAGGCCGGATAGATGCCTCTTTGAACATAGATGCGGTTAGCAGCCAGGCAGTCCTGACCTGACGTGGCAAACTTTGCAGCCATCGCTCCGTTGACGACTTTCTCAATGTCAGTGTCATCAAAGACGAGGAAAGGCGCATGTCCACCCAGTTCCAGCGAGACCTTCTTGATCGTATCGGCTACGCCCTCAAGAAGCAGACGACCGACCTGCGTAGAACCAGTGAAAGAAAGGGCGCGTATCCTGGTATCGCGCAATAGCGGCGTCGAAAGTTCGATTGGATGACCAACCACCACTTGAAATACGCCGCGCGGGATGCCCGCCTCGTTGGCCAGCCTGGCCACGGCAAGCGCACAGAGCGGCGTCTCAGGTGCGGGCTTCACAATGATCGGGCACCCGGCGGCAAGAGCGGCCCCGGCCTTTCGGGTAATCATCGCAACAGGAAAGTTCCACGGAGTAATCGCCGCGGCCACACCGATCGGCTGCATTCGCACCTGAAGCAGGCTTCCGGCCTTGTGGCTGGGGATTGTCTCGCCGTATGCGCGCTCCCCCTCCGCGGCGAACCAATCGAGAAATCCGGCACCGTACGCGATTTCCTGGCGGGCCTCCTTCAGTGGCTTGCCCTGCTCGCTCGTCACGAGAACGGCGAGTTCTTCGGAATGGTCGAGCATCAATGACGCCCAGGACCTGAGGATCGCTCCACGCCTCGCCGGCAACAGTCTTCGCCATGCAGCAAAGGATTGATCGGCTGCCGCGATCGCAAGACTCATATCCCGAGCAGAGCAACGAGCCACGTCCGCGATCTCTTCCCCGGTCGCGGGATCGACCACCAGGTCTCTTTGGTCGCCCGCAACCCAGCGTCCGTCGATTAGCGCCTCTCCGGCCACAAAATCGCGTCGGCGCAGATTCAGCAGGTGGCTGGCAGCAAGACCGACCGAACGAGGGCTGACTTGTCGGATAGTTTCAAACGCCATTCGGAGGTCCTAAGCGGTCATCTTGTTGAAATCTCCTGTGCATTCAGGATACTGGTGTCGCAAACGACATTTGCGCCGCATTTCCTGCCGCTTCGATGATTTCCTGCATCGCGCAGGCATTTTGCGGTGAAATTCACCTCAAGGCTGGAGACGACTATGCAGTACGATCGAATAGACGCCCGAATCCTCGAGATCGTGCAAAAGAACAATCGTCTGACATCCGAGGTGATCGGCGAAATGGCGAGCCTTTCCGCGACCGCCTGTCAGCGACGACTGAAGAGGCTCCGTTCAGAGGGCATCATCGAGGCCGATGTCTCTATCGTTTCTGCCAAGGCGGTGGGACGGCCCATTCAAATGCTCGTCCTGGTAAATCTGGAGCGTGAGCGGTCGGATATCATCGACAGGTTCAAGAAGGCGATCAAGTCGTCTGTTGATGTCGTCAACGGGTTCTACGTCACCGGCGATGCCGACTTTGTCCTGTATGTTACCGCGCGCACCATGGAAGAGTATGAGCAGTTCACCCGGCGATTTTTCTATGAGAACCCGGACATAAAAGGCTTCAAAACGATGGTCATCATGGACCGCGTAAAGGCGGGTTTTGCCGTTCCAATTGAGGCTCCGCCCGAGGATTGATTGCGGCGGCGTCTCGCGGATCGATGCGTTGAGTGCTCTTCATTGCCAGGCCGTGCGGTCCTCGGAGGCAACCGCAGATTCTTGCCGTGAGCGGCCGCCAACTCGCTTTGACTTGTTCTTATGAGCGGCTGAGAGCAAGGATAACGCGGTTTCTACCTCAGCTGGCTGACATGCGTCCCAGAGGGGATGGCGCGAAGGATGCTCAGCTGGTTGCCATCCAGGGACGTGCTTTCGTAACTTACGCGCCTATTGGAGCCGTCAAAAATTGCTGCCCGACTATCCGGAAAACGTCGCGGCAAGGTATCCGGAGCTGTTTAGCAAGGCATATGCCTTCACACGTCAATCGGCCGCGCCGCAGATCGCACCGCCGCAGAGCAGTTTCGTACAAAGCAGAAGAGCTAAAGCAAAACGTCTGCAGCGACTTTTCTAGCTAGCTGCTCCTCCCTAAAGTCTCGATCTCGGACCAGCACATGCCTTTCGAGCTAAGTCAGGCAGTGATGCTGCCGCTTGTCACGGCATGCCGCTCCGTTGATGAGATCAGCAATTGCGCTGCCGCGTGGACGCCGGATGGCGCCAGGACGTACGGTCGGCAGAATGAGGATACCTGTTGGCCGTTCGTAACAGCTTGCGCCGCGTCGCGAGGTCGGCCGCGAACGGGAAAGGACTTGGAAACGGAGCAAGGCCTCGAAAACCCGCGGCGCCATCACCGAAGCTAGCGGACGAAGTTCGCCAGAAAGGGTAATAGCGATGAACAAAAATTTCCAATCAGAGTCAAGTTAATTTTTTCGTTTGACTATTTTTTTTCATAATCGATAGTAGTCGGGGATAGATATCCCACTCTTCGCCAATCAGTTGCTGCAGCCATCATGACCGTGCGTGAAACAATAAGGCGTGAAAGCGCCAACCTCACCGCCAGCGAGCGCAAGATATCGAATGCGGTGCTGGCGGACTATCCGTTCGGCGCCCTCCAGACCATTCAGGAGCTGGCCGAGCGGACAGGCGTCAGTGCGCCCTCGATCACGCGCTTTGTCACGAAGATAGGCTTTGCCGGCTATCAGGAGTTTCAGCGTCAGCTGATTGCAGAATTGCGCGAAAGCCGGCGCTCCCCGCTAGAGCTCAAGGCTACTGAAAAGCTCGGCAGCCGTCGTGCATTTCTAGCCGACTACGCACGGCGGGCCTGCGACAGGATACATGAGATGAGCGCAAGCATTCCGCAGGAGCAATTCGACCGGATCCTGGGGCTCATCGCCGATCCAGCTCGAGCAGTTTTCGTGCTGGGCGGGCGCGTCAGTGACAGCATCGCTCATTTCCTGTCGGTGCACCTCAAGCAGATTCGACCGAAGGTGTATCATCTTCCACCCAATCCAGAGCACTGGCCGGACCAGTTACTGGCGATCCGCAAGCAAGACGTCCTCGTCCTGTTCGATTTTCGCCGCTACCAGGCGGACCTGCAGACGCTCGCCGATATCGTCGCAAGGGAATGCCGACCGTCGATTGTGCTGATCACCGACAAGTGGATGTCGCCAATCGCCCGTCACAGCGACCATGTAATTGCCCTGCCGATCGAAATTGAAACGGCGTGGGACACGCTCGTCTGCGCACTTACCCTGGTCGAAGCCTTGATCGTCAAAGTCTCGGAATCGAACTGGTCGACGACGAAAAAGCGGCTGGAGGCCTGGGACAGACTTCGCCTGGCGCCGCCGGGTCAGCCTTCGGAGGAAAAAAATGATCGCTGAGGAAATGCTGATTGCATGTTGCACGGATCTTGCCGGCAAGGTTCGTGGCAAGGCCTTTCCCGCGACGCAATTCGACAAGCGGGTAAAGCGGGGCATTGGCTGGACGCCGACCAACGCCCAGATCACGTGTTTCGACACGATTGCCGAAAGCCCGTTTGGCTCGCTTGGCGACCTCGTCCTCATTCCCGATGAAACCGCGAGGGTGCGCGTACAATTAAGCGATGATCTGCCGGCAGAGCATTTCGCGCTTGGTGACATCCGCCACACCGATGGCCGGCCGTGGGAATTCTGTACGCGTTCAATCCTCAAAGGCGCTCTCGATCGCCTCGATCGGGTGACGGGACTTACGCTACTTGGGGCTTTCGAACACGAATTCCAGTTTCGCAATGACGCCGGTCGCATTGGAGAGGCCTACAGCGTAAATGGCTTCCGTATCGAGCGACGCCTGGCCGAAGCGGTGGTCGCAGCGATGCGCGCGGCAGGTCTAGAGCCGGACACCTTCATGAAGGAGTTTGGTGCGGGTCAGTATGAAGTCACGATGGGACCGTCGCGCGGGATCGCCATAGCGGATCAGTCTACGATCTTACGGGAACTCGTGCGCTTTGTTGCCAACGCTTCCGGAAAGGAGGTGACGTTCACCCCCATCCGGGACCCGGCCGGCGTCGGCAACGGCGTTCACATTCATCTCAGCTTCCTCAATGGCGACCGGCCGGCAACCTGGGATTCGAGCGGCAAACATGAGCTTTCCAAGCCCGCTGGCCAATTCGTTGCCGGTATCCTGAAATATCTCCCCGCGATCGTCGCGATCACGGCGCCGAGCGTCATATCCTACCTGAGGCTCACGCCGCATCGTTGGAGCGCGGCCTTCAATAATCTCGGCTTCCGCGACCGCGAGGCGTCAGTCCGCATCTGCCCCGTTTCTGATTTGAGCGACATTTCCAAAGCAGCTCAGTTCAATTTTGAGTTCCGCGCTGCCGACGCCACGGCGAGCCCGCACTTGCAACTCGCCGCCATCGTGCACGCCGGGATCCAGGGCATTGAAGAAGAACTGCCGACGCCGGAAGCGACGACCGAGGACCTCTCGCTTCTCGATCCATCGGCTTTGGCGGCGCGTGGATACTGCCGTCTGCCAACATCTTTGCCCGAAGCCCTTGATCGCTTGCTGGCGAATTCCACAGTAACCGCGTGGTTTCCTGCCGGGTTCACCGACACCTACGCAAAGCACAAGAAGGGGGAGATGGCGTTCCTTGAGGGAAAACCGCAACGGGAGATCTGCAGCCTGTATGAGCAGGTCTACTGAAGGATGGAAAGTCCAGCTACCAGTCCGATCGGTGATCGGGCTACTGCTTCGGAGTAAAGACTCCGTCGCATCAGCCGTTTTGCGGGGAAACGATGAATAATCGCCCTTGTATGAGAGCAACCCAAACTAGGTCGTGGGACGTGGAGAACTGCACCACAACGATTTATTGTGAACCAAGTTCTTTTTTCCTATCAATCATGTTGGTGAATTTCCTGGACAGATTCAAATCCCTGGGCGTTGCACGCTCTATTGGACGTTTTTGTTGGACGGAATTGCCTCCGTCGCCGGGCAATTGAGATCGGCGTCCGTTCGTGGCGCCCTCTGCAGGGCGCGCAAAGCAGATGGCTCGGTCGCCCCCTATGCCAACCTGGGCAGCGTCGCCACGTCCAGCTCCTCGACGAAGAGCGAAGCGCCTCCCCAGACTGCTGGCTTGAAACCCGAATACCGCGGCTTCGTGCTTTGCCGAAATAGCGATGCGATTCGTCAGCAGCGGATGCCTGGGGAGTTGCGCGAGGATGACGATATGACGTGGATCAGAAGGAAGTCCTTGATCGTATTCCCGAACTTCCTCATCGCGTTGATTGTGATGATTGGGCAAAGAAGCGAGGTCTCGTCAACCTTCTCTCAGCTAGAACGAGCACATCGAAACCGTGGCTTCCTGCCGGATTCTACAGAACGATTAAGGGAGGCAGGTTGTGCGTTTTAGAGGTGCGCCGGTCCATCAAAGGAATAGATCAGGCCGTGTGGCTGGAAAAACCCAAGGTCCGCATCAAAATGCAAACATCAGCGGTGTAGCCCATTGATCATCCTATACCAGGCTAACGTCCCGGCAAAGCCCTGCTCATCGTCGTTACATGGGCTCTGCCTCAAGCTCAGCAGAATATGAACAGGGCTTGCCTTTGTTCGTGCGCCACTCATCCTGCCACCTTGCAATCGTTTCGTAAGCGCTCGCCATTTTGCTGTAGTGACCTTTGGTGCTCAATTCGCCCTTTTGTTGCTCTGGCGGCTTGGCGGCTCTAGCTGACGCACGGTGCTGGGTAAGTAATTCATCCAGGGTGTCCTATGCCAAACATCGAAAGCGGAAAGCCGCTGCACTGCGTCGAGCTCGTCACGGGCAAGGACCTCACCGGAACGGTCCTGGTCTCCGACGACGAGCTCCGCGCCGAGATTTACAGCTATACCGGCCATTTTCATATCAAGGGGGAGCAACCGCTCTTTCTGCAAACGGAGACGAATGAAATCGTCTCACTGCATTCCAACGTCACAACGATTGCCGGAGCGCGCTCACGGAGTATTGCTCCCGAGCGCGTGACCTACCGTCAGGAGATTTTGTCGAACATTGCCGTCATTGGCCACAACCCGTGGACGGCCGAGGACGGGGTCAAGCGGGTCTCCTTCGAGGTCAAGCACACCAAGCAGCTGATGGAGCACGACCGCAAGGTCCGAGCGATCGGTAGCAAACGATTTCCGGGCGAAGAACACCTCACGATCTTCAACGATGCCGCCATGGGGATGACGCTTCAGGCATGGTATGGCGCGACCTATGGCATGGAGTTCGACGCGCCAAAGGAGCTTTGGCCAACCTTTGGCATCGAATTCGATGAGCCGCGTACCATTCAGGACTACATCGTGGCGGTATCGGACTACGTCGCCTTTCTATCGTTTTGCTTTGGCGTGCAGCTGAAGCCTTCGGCGATCCGGATCGACCGCCTTTCGTTCGCGCACATGATGGAAGCGGTCGAAAAACACGAATATCCCGGCAACCATCAAGTTCACTATGTTTGGCCCGAGGTCGCGGTCGACAACCGCGATCTCTGGGTCGGCGGTTCCCCAGTTCGATGCTGGGATGATGAGGAACTCGTCTCGTTCCGGGAATGCCTTGCCGAGTGGATGAACCGGGCCGCGGCCTGGCGGCGTCCCAATGCGCTGATGACCACGAACTTCGGCCTGAAGAACGTGGTCTCCTCGGAAAGGCTTCTCAACGCCTGCCGCTGGCTTGAGGACATCCCTATCGCGAAAGCGCAACCCGTTCTCTCGCAGTCCGACATCGACTCGATCGCGGGCACGGCGGTTGCCAAGGCGCAGGAAGTCGGGCTTGGCCCTTCGATTGGCGAGCGGATCGCGGGCGCCATCCGGAGGATCAGGGCGGAAACGGCCAAGCAGCAATTCGAACGTCTCATCGGCACGGTCGAAGCAAGATTTGGCAGCGGGGTTCTGCCGCCCGAGGCCGCCGACCACCTAAAGCGCGCGAACAACTTTCGCGGAAAAAGCGCCCATGGTCACTTCAATCCAGAGAGTGACGCCGAATTCCGCGCGTTCTCCAAATCTACGCGAGCGATGGAAGCGCTCTGCTATCTCCTGACCGCTCTCGACCTGCCGATTTCCGGGGAAGGAATCAAGCGCATTCGGTCCAATCCCGTGCTCCGGGACTATCGCCTGGCCTACGACTAGATGCTGGACGAGCGCGCGGAAAGACAGTGGCGATGTATGCAAAAACCCTGGCCCGTATTCTTGGGTTGCTCTGCCAGAACAGCGATGTGTCGTACAGCACGCCGCAGGAATTGGACCAGCGATTTGATTCCTTGCGTCGATACGGCTAGCTCCCGCGCGGAAGGGAGCGGCGTGACGAGAAGCTGTCGAACACGCACATAGCCGCCGCCGTGTTCGGATTTGTCCCGATGCATCGCGGTTGGGCCGGGCATGTGGCAATCATATTGGAAGGGCTGCGCCCGGCTGGAGGCGCCGAAGCATCATTCATCATGGCCGGCACGCTCAGCGACGTCGTTGGCGTGCTTCTGTCAGATGAAGAAGCCCCCCGAAAGAGCATCATCCGCATGACGCTGACCGTTGCTGAAACCGGCACAAACAGCCATGGCGGCGCAGAGGTCGTCTACAAGCACGGCGGAGAAAAGCGACGAACCTATTTTGTACCGAAGGAAGCGATTTCGCAGCTCTCGGCAGGACGCGAGGTCGACCACGACTATGACCGCGATCGCATGAATGCGCCCGCGCTGCGCGAAATGTCGTTCACGCAAAAGTTCTTTCGGCGGTTAGCGCGGGAATGTGAGCTTGCCGAGCGCTTTCCCGGGCCGCCAGCCGGCGACGGTTCAGAGTACGACGCCGAGGAAGCTGAGCAGGAACGTTACCGGAAGCTCGGCGTCCGCAACGGCTCGCGCTTTCTCCATATCGGCGTGGATAATCAGGTCACTTGGCCCAAAGAGGAAACGCTTATCACCTTCGACCAATACCGGCTGGTGCTGATGCCAAAGACCAAGGACCACGTACAATCAGTCCACATCGATCTGACGGCTAACCATCTTGACGACCGTGCGGCTCTGACGGTCATCAACCGCTTTCTGAGCATGATGGCATGGTGTGACGATAACTTTGCGATTGCGCAGTATGGATGGTCAGGCAATCCCCTCCCGGTTCCGGTATCAAAGCGCGACCTCGCTTTCACAACGGCACATGACTACATCTTTGACCGGAAAATGCCGGATTCGGAGGAGGCACGGCGCGCGCTGGCACTCTACCGGGAGGCGCGGAACGCTCAGCAAAATGAATTCATCAGCTACGCCGTGCTGAACTACTACAAGATCATCGAGATCCGATATCCCGGCAAGGAAGCTGCGCGAAAATGGTTTCTCACGAATTTTGAAGAGCAGCGCACCGAGTCCAGGGAAGACGACGATATCAGCCGCTTTCTCGCCATATGCGGCAGCGAACCGCCCCATAATCCACGATTCATGCCGTATTGCGGTGGCGCATGCAGGAAAACACTCAAAGTCCGCCCCCGACGATGCCCACGAGATTGTCCGCCTGCATACGGCCGCCCGTGTCATGCACAGGCTGGCGCGCCGCTTCATCGAGCACGAATTCGCCATCTCGGACGTGATGTACGCGGGCACATAGGTGCTTCAAGCAAAATCAAGGAGCCTGGCCGGAAAAGAAGCCTCCTACCTAGTCCTTCTTTGCTGCGCCTTGCGCGCCCTTGCGTTTGACTTCCTGCGCTAGGTATTGCGCCTTGAGCGTTGGGTCGCTTGTCTCGCCCGCAACGGAGACGGCCTCGCTGCCATCGAGGCCCGGCGCTGCCCTGATAGCATGCGCAATGTCTTTCATCTGCGAGCTCTTGCGGATGAATGGCTTCAGATAAGCGTCAAGCTTGCCTTTGCCCGGCTGCTCGAGTTCTTCAGTCAACGCGGCAAGGTACTGACCCTTGTCGGTAGCGGCCCAGTCGATCCCGATGCCCGCGCGGCGCGCAAGCTCCGCATGGATCAACATGATGGTGCGGCCATTGCGGTCGAGGAAGGGCTGACCGTAGGCGAGATAGCCCATAACTTCGCCGGACTTCTCCGCCATGAATGTCTTGTCCTGTTCCTTTTCCAACGCGTAGTCGATAGCTTTGCAAATATCGTTGGGATGGGCGAAGATAATGGAACCCTTCTTAACAAAGATATGGGACGCGTTCGTGTAGCGATCTTCTCCGGGCCATAGAAAGACCGCCTCGAAGAGCGTTTTGTGCGTTTGAAGGATATTGGCGTAGCTCAACGACGGCTGCGCCTTGAGGTCCGCCAGGGCCGCATCGATACCGGTCAGAAAAGAGGTATGCAGAAGGCGTTGGACGATTTGGGGATCTTTGGCTTTTGCCACGTTGCGCAAATAGCCACGCGTCGCAAAATCCCCGAACGGATCAAATGTCACGGACGGCTTTCGCGCAGATAACGCGCCTGAAAGCGCACGGCCTCGACTCGGTCCAAAATCCCGGCTCGCTGAAGCGCGACGATGATATTCTCGATATCGTCGAAATTCACGTCATCGCCGGAGAGCCGCGTCACGTGCTGGGCAAAGACGTCGTTGGCGGTCACGGCGACCGCAACGTTGTTGGTGGCCGCCAGCCTCCGGATTACCTCGGCAGTATAGTGGGGCTTGGTCGCTAAACGATGGCTCGACATGGATTCTCCTCGCCTCCAATATAGTAAGTCAAGACCTGAAAATCCATTAAGTTGCAGTCCTCTAGAGGCATCTGAGAGCGCATAAGCCACTGAAAATCCCCCAACAAATTCCTGATTGCTTGTTGCGATGCCGAGGCCCTTTCGGAAGGACGAAGCGAACGGTGGAAACATCCATCTAAATCAAGGGTTGGCCCTCATTCAGGAACGCTCGACCGCACGGCCAGCATACATCGCTGACTTTCAGGACTTTCCGCCGTTTTCGGCGGGCCGAAGACATTTGCTTGAAGCGCATTTTACGATCAGGAAATTCTTCCAGTTCGGCGAACAACGCGCCGCTGCCGCAAATGACGACCTCTCAGCGGTCGCGTCTGGCCCCGGGTCGGACAACTGATCTTCACGGCTCACCTAATGAACGGCAAGCTTCGACCGTAGTGAAGTCGAATGGGCCGGATAGCCGATAAACAAAATGAAGTGGGCGGCTCTCCGCGCTCCTCAACCAGAGTTCGGGCTACCGCCCGCATTTCGCGGCCGGACGCTTCACGATGAGCCGAAAACTGGTGCGGAGGTCATCGAGCCTGTGGTCGACAACCTGGGCGCTCCGAAGCCGGCGTGAGGTTCATTCGACCTAAAAGCTGCGCTCCAGCTTCCGATAAGATGCTGACACTACTCCAGCCGAAACTGAAAGCGGGATCTCAGGTAAACGACCGGTATCGAGAAGATGTACCGCTCGCCCTCAATCTCTGCCCCAACGACCAAAAGCGGCTGCGTTGGAAAAATTTCAAGCGACCATTTGTTGAATCTTCTGTCGTCTCGATCAGAAACCTGACGGCAAAACGCTCTGTCCCTGTCGAATGAAGAATTTTCGCCGCCTTTCGCGATGCAGCTTTCAAAGTCGCGCAAATATTGTCTCATCTCATTGCCGAAGGTAAGTCTGAGCCTCTCGGGGATGTTTTCGCCCTGGAAAGGGCCGACGAGCAGATCCATGAGAACCGATACTCCATTATCATTGCCACCGCGCCCGAACTCGTCACGCGTGATCGTGTTGACCGCACTGAGCGTACGTCTCCGGATGGCTGCCAGGTCCGGCCTAAACTCGGAGCTCACGCCGTTTACGCTCCAGACACACTTACCATTGCTATGGTTGCTGGATACGCTGCCGTCCGCCCCCAGCCGCGCTTCTGTCTTTGCCTCCGTGCACTTATACGCGGTTGCGAAGGAGACGCTTGCATCAATCGCAACAAACGCCGCTGAGAAAATCACCCTTAAGCAATGCGTTTTGAGCCTCATAGGAGACCTCCTAAATTAAGCTTCAGTTGCCGCGACGAAACTCCTCCACCTTTTCGGGACTACAGTCACATAGCCAGCGATCCCTGACCTTCGTCATATTTTCCGTTCGTGCCAGCAATTCGATCCCGCCAGAAGGGGTGCGTCTGACTGACACGCAGTTCGGGAATTTCTCGCCGATAAGTTCCAGCGCACGAACGGGATCACGCTCGGACGCGCGTTGCCCATACTTGAAATTCGCACACGAGACAGTGCTCTTCACCTGATCAGAATCGGATCGTTCAACCGTGGCAAACTGTCGGCAAGCAAGAAGCCTCATCATCCTAGACTGATCGCCCACAATAGATGCAAGTGCGCACCTATCTTGTGTGTCGTGTAAGAGTGCAGTGATGGTCCCGGTCCAATAAAAGAAGCGGTGATCATCTTCGCCGAACCTGTAGCCAGACCCACTCAAGCCGCATGTTATGCTGACAGAAGCCGCGAAGATCGCCGCCGCGAGCGAAGCGAGAACGACATACTTGATTCTGAGTAACGAAAGAATGCGAAGCCATAGCTTCGGAGACTCCGCCTCCGTCGCGGCGCGAACGATCGTGCCTTCCCGAAGGAACGGCACCCAGAACTTCTTGCAAAAGCTGGAGCAGAGAAAGTAGCCGTGATGTGCGCCGTTGTGCCAGCGGTCCTCCACTCGCGGCCTACGGAAACCATACGTTCCGGCAGAGCCATAACCCCACGTCGCGCTCTCGGCCATTGCTGGCCAGACATCCCTCGTGCCTACATCGTTCACGATGGGTGTGGTGAAGCGATCCGATATTTGCTCGAACGGAAAATTGAACGGCAGAACAGAGCCGCAAAAGATCACGCGGTTGAACTGGAGATCAAACCCCTTCTGCAATATCCGCGCAAAAACATAAGTCCCAAAGCTGTGCGCGATTGCAGAGAAGCGAGCTCCCGGATTAGCTTTGCGGGCATCACGAATCTGCACCCATACAGTTTCGATAGCTTGATTTCTGAACCATTTGACCGGTGCCAAAAAACGAAACAGGTCGAACCGACCATAGTTCGTGGAAACGGGGATGAAGCCTTCATCCTCCAGCGTGTGTTTGATCTCGTTCTGCCATAGCGCGTAGTCGCGAATGCCATGAATGAGCAAGACGACGTGTTGGTCTGGCCCTTTGTACGGATCGGACACTTAGGTAGCCTCCCGTCCATCGAGTGGCGTTTTTGCAGGTTCGCCCGGCAATTCCGTCAGACAAAGCGACAATGAAAAAATTCACGCCGACCGACCCGGGCCAACCCTAGGCGCAGATCGGCCTACGCGCAACCTCTGAATGATAACCATAAATTGCCGATGGCGTCGCAAAGGCACAACGTTGCCTATACCTTCCAATGTTTTGAGGCGGGAAGCTGGCGGACGTCTGATGTGCGGCGGCTTCGACCAGGCCGTGCCGTCATCGGGCAAGCGATGAGCAGCGACCGCGCCACGAGGCGGGGCAGCGGCCGCCACAACGGGCGCCGGCCTAGGGTATTCTCGATATGCCAATTATCAGGAGCTTGCGCGGCGGGCCTGGTACCTTCTGTCCGGACGCAAACCTTTGGCTGTCACGAACCTGCCGATGCGTCGCAAACGCGACACAGCAAGTCTAGCTGCACTCTTCTCCGGCACACTTGGCCCAACTCATGCACTTAGGTGGCGCAGTTCAATGCAACGTCATCGGGAGCGCCGCAGCGCCTTGAGCCTTGTCCCTGAAACCAGTCCTACATACGGCGTCGCCTTAAGGCGGGCATTGTCGGCATCTGTCCTCTCATGCAAGCAAGGCCCATCAGAACCCGCGCAGCGAAACCTTCCCCATTGAGCGAATAATGGCGGATCGCATCTGTTCACCTTCGATAGCAGAGCGGCTGAGTTTCCGGCGGTGTGGAGCTTATGGCAGCTCCGAAAAGACGCGCATCGGATTATGATCAGCGATGATCCACCTGAGGAGGCCCATGGACCCGAAAGTCAACCCAATTGACGTCGACTTCATTCCTGCTCAAAGCCGCGCCGACTACCATCGGCGGTCGTTACTCAGGCTATGGCGCAGAGCAATCCGACATCCTGGTACGCGCCATCAATTTCCGGCCGGGGCCGAACAACCGACGTTGGCCAACATCAAGTTGGCTTGGGCAACGGTGGGCTTAAGCGACATTTACGATCACATTGAACATCTGCATTCGTCTGTTGCCCCTGAGACCGGCCGACCATGCCATGGCTCGGACATTATCCTTCCCACAGGAGGGCAACGGAAGCCGAGGACTCTCATCGGCACGCATGAAGAGATGCTGTACAACGCATGCTTCGATGGAAAGGCGTACTGTCTTTCAGGCATCACCAGCGACGACAGGGTGCTCGTACTGGGGAGCACTGGAACCTATCACGCCGAATATTGCAGTTTCTATGCTTTGTCACGAACGGTGTGCACCATCATCCCCATTCAGGACTATAAGAAAGCGCAAGAAATTGCAGACATCATGGAAGAATTGCGGGCAACCGCAATCCTTGGACCTCTGAGTGCTCTCCTCCCACTCCTGTCCTACCTAGAACTTCGCGGCCTGACTTACGCCGGGATTAGACGCATAATTAAAGGCGCAGAGCCCTTGTCTCAGCAGCTTCGATCGAGACTCGCACAGCGATTCGGAGAAGATTTATCTTTCCACTCGGTATTTGAGACACCGGACCACGGCGCCATCGGTTTCCAATGCTCCTCGTGCGGCCCTGGCGAGTACCACCTTCATGAAGGCCTCATCTACGCGGAGCTCAGTTCAACGAACGATGCGGGCGCGACAGAGCTGGTCATTTCGAACCTGCACCGCTCCCGCATGCCGGTTGTTCGGCTTCGGACCGGCGATCGCGCTGAATGGTCCGATCCAGACGGAACGTGTTCGTGCGGGCTGACCTCCAGGAAAATACGAATTCTAGAAAGAACAAGCCACCTTTCACACGCTCAGGGTGGCGATTGTCTGCCATAAGGGCCCCACGCACTTTATCGGGTAGACTGCCGGCATGCCATCGTGATGTGGCAATCTCGGCCAAGCGCAGCCGCAGCAATCGTCACCATCGAGCTGCACCGCAAGCGCTACCGGCGCATTGCTCCCCACCATGAGCGCCTGTTGCCGGGCGCCGCAGGTCAGCAAGCAGCAGCAATCTCCTCAATCAACGGGTCTGTGCAGACTTGGCGGCAATACCCCTCGATCACCCGCAAACTGTTGTCGTGACGCTCCTGGCTGTAGGTGGCGCAGGCATCCGGCACCAGCGTCACGAGGTAGCCGAGGTCACAAGCGTCACGTACAGCAGATTCCACGCACTCGTCGGTAACCACCCCGGCCAATACCAGCTGCTTAACACCAAGATTGCGCAGCAGGTAATCGATGTTGGTGGCGACGAAGACGCTCGATGACGATTTCGGCAGCACGATTTCGTCATCGCCGGGCGCAAGCTCGTCAATGACCTTCCCGTCCCATGAACCTTTCGGGACATTGAAGCCCACGATCTTGTAGTTCAGGCCGCGATCGCGACCATCCTGTGTGAGGCTCTCGATCGTCGTGTAAAGGACTTCTATCCTTGCCGCACGAAATTCTGCCTGCAGCCGCAGCATGTTAGGTATGGCAACGCTGTTCAAGCGATCGAAATAATAGCCGTACTTGCTGGCAATCTCGGCGTCCGAGATGTTCCTGAACTCACCGCCATCGCGTCGGACGCAAAAGTTCTGCACGTCGATCAGCAACAACGCCGACTGCTCCGGATTGAGCGGCACTTCGCGCGTCGGACATTCGGTCGTTGACATGGCTTATACTCGCGCACCGATCAGCCCAAGAACAATCAAGGCCGCGATCTGCGCGTTGCTCGGGACCATTGATCAGATGATTTACGAATTCAAGGCAGCTTGTGCGGCAAGCGGCGCGCCCCTCAGCAGACCCAAGCAGGCTTTGAAAGACTGCAGGTTCTCACATACGACACCGACAGTGCAAATGGTTCCCAGCGGACCGGGGCTTTGTGGGCGAGGATTGGCCAAGCTTGACCTCCCGTCGCGGTTACATATCGCAGTGCGCCGGCGAAGCTCAGGAGGCCAACATCAGCACGGCCTTCTCTTGACGAACAACACGGTTCCTCAACTCTTCGCCCGTGAGCCAGATCAGCCAATCATCGTCGACAATTTCCTCTTCCACCAGCCGCAAGACCGAGCCGGCTTTCTCATGGTGCGCATATCCGTACTGCGAAACGACGCCTTTATCGATCAGCCAGCGCGCCACCAGCCCACACACGAAGTCAGGCGCCCACATGGCAAAGGACACGCCGAATGCTATTCCTGCCATGATCTCAGGCATGCCCGAACCTCTAAAGTCTGCGCGCACCCAGCCGTCACCGTGATATGCCACTTTCCCGGACATCTTCTTTGCACTTGGTGCCGCACAAGTGCACGCATCCGCCGGATGGGCATGCTTGGTCGGATCGGCGTAGAATGCTTTTAGGGATTCAAGATGCTCGGCGAAGGTGCTGCGCGAAAGATCGTAGAGGCGAACAGCCTGCACGACCGCAACTTCATTGTTCTTGTCGACACCGACCATCCAGAATCCTTCGCCTGATCTGATTGGCGAGCGGTCCGGTCGGAAGTTCGGATATGTAGGCCCCTTCGTTGGTGTCGCCTGCGTAATCGAGATATACTCGTGAAAGTCCATTCCCAAGGAAAGCTTGATGCCTTTTTGGGCGGCAGCAACATCATAGCTGTGAATGAAGCGCGATACGTGCAGCAGGTCGGTTACGCTCGCCATCGCTGCACCTAGCCCTGTTGTGATGCTTCGGGTCCTAGGCTGCTACAGCATGGACGGGTTCGAGACACCTACCGATTCCGATAGGGATGATCAGGGTCCGAGATTCGATCACGTCGTTCTGCCCGGAGGGCCGCACCGTCGCCCGCATGACAATCGAGGCCGCGGATATGTGCGGGCATGCGACGCCGTCCCAAAAACTTCCTCTCGATTTGCATTGGTTTCCGGTTGTGCGCCTCAATCCCTTCACTTTCGCCAATGCCGGTAACTTCCGCAGTAGCCAGACTTTGTCGACCAACGGTTGAAGCTCGGCGGCCACCATCCATCGAACTCGGAGAGGTCGGTCGCGAACGTATTCACGGCGCCCACCGACTTCCGAGTCTGGTTGGTACGGATTGGACAATCGTAATAGCCGAGGAGCTGTACGCGGCCCCCTGAGGCACACAATGTTGCAATGGGTGTCCTCTTGAGGCGCGCCACCCAAAGTTGCCCATCGGCAACACGTCGCTTCTTTTTGTAAGTTGCCGTGTCTTTGGCTTGCACTTTTGCGTGTAGCGGCTCTGATTACGGTACCAGCGTGGGGGCACGCGCAAGAATGGGGCAGATCATGGCGAAGAAGGCAAAGGCAAGCGCGAGAAAGAGCAAGACGGCGAAGAAAGCCTCCGCGAAAAAGACGACCGTCAAGAAGAAGACGACCGTCAAAAAGAAAAAGCCGAGAGCGACAAAAAAGCAAGCCGCGAGGCAGGCGCAGGAGGAAGGGCTCGGCTGCTGTACCATCATCTTTGACGATCACTCCGAACAGGTCCCCAATGTAACCAGGCAGCAATGCATCAGGCTTGGCATACAGCGCGGCGGCACCGGACAATGGAATCCGGGTTCGTGCGCCTGAGCTAACGCAGTTTTTTTATTACCCAGTCATTTTTCGACAATCGATTGAGCTGAGCCATGCGGCAATCAAGGGCGCTTGCCTGTATTTTGTCTTTTGCGTTTGCATCGGTTGTGAGCGGCTGCGCTGTGCCGCACTATGATGTGCCCTATACCAGACTCGGCCATCCAACCGTCACCACGATCGTCGAGCGCATTCAATGCGAAATTAGAGATCTGGTACGCTCCGACATTCCTGATCCTAGCGCACCAGCGAATATCTACGGCCGCTTTCTGGTCAATCAGGATTTTGATGTGCTGACCGCGATGTCGATCGAGGTCAATGAATCCGGCGGTCTCACGCCGACCTTGTCATACATGAATCCTTTGACGTCGTTCACCTTCAGTGCGAGTGGCACCCTGAGCGAGTCCCGCGACCACACCTTCACGGAGAACCTGCAATTCTCGACCCGTCAGATCTATATTGATTGGTATTCCTACCAGCTGGCGGCGAAAGCGGGTCTCGATCCAAAGTCGTTAGGTTTGACAGCGCACGACTGTCCCGAAGCCGATACAAATTTGTCCGGAACGCTCGGAATCGTGGACTTTGTCGCCATGGCGGCCCGATCCGAAGGTCTTGATATGCAGAAAACGTCCGACGGTGTATTCGGCGGCACCATCCAGTTTCTCGTGACCAAGAGCGCAAGTGCGGTCGGGCCCACCTGGGCGCTGGTCCACTTCAACGGACCAGGAGGACTCGGCGGACTATCTCAGGTCAATACGGACAAGATTACGCTCTCGTTTGCGCGAGGTGCCAATGTTGGAAAGCCAATGGTGCTGCCGACACTGTTCCAGCTAACAAGGGGCATTGTACCGAAAGCCGAGAAACGACCAACCAACCTGAAGGCTTATTTGCTTCTGCAGCAGCAACTGACCAGCGGGATCAACAGTCAGCTCAGTATCTTGCAGAATAGTCTGCGGGTAAGACCGTAACCATTACGTCGGGTTTCCTGGCAAGCGATTGGCCGCTTGGATCGGAATCCCACGCGAGATCGCCGGCAGCAAAAAATCGGATGAGGCCCCCAACCATGCTCCAGGTAGAGGCGGACACTTTCGTCGCTGTTCGTGCGTGCAACTGGTTTGACTGACCTATGGGTTTGGATCGAGCCTGCGAGAAATTGCACTATTCGGCCGGCCGATTTGACCTGGCGCTTGTCGATATTTCCAGCGCGCCCTCGGCGGCGTGTCGCTTCGCTTTGGTGATGCCGAAGGCGAGAACTTGTAGGGCGCCCACGAACCGCCTCTTCCAAGTCAATGCATGTTGCATGGAGCGAACGGTGCAGCAAGAAACTGGGGCAAGTCGATATCGTGGTTTGCGGCACCGTGGCTCGCGGCATCGTGCTTCGAATGCGATGCCAGACAAAAGCGGTCTTGGTTCGACCAACTCAGTCTTCTGACGGGGCCGGCTCGCAATGATATTCGCGCCAGGAACGGTTGATCTCGATTTCGTCGAGCCCGTAGCAGCCGATCGGCACCGTCAAAGGCCTTACCGTCCTTCATAATTCATGGCGAGACCGATCGCGAGCTCGGCGGCCGCGAGCGAAATCGAAAAGCCGCTAATGGCCGGTTAGCAACTGAATACAGCGGAGATGCGCCGTGCCGGATCTTCCTGCGCCCCTATGCTGGGCGGCCGCGCAGCGCACTTACGCGCGTCTCCCGCACTGCCGATACCGGGACACAGACCTCAAATTGAGAATTCCAGTATTGCAAATGCTCACTCTCTGGTAGTTTATCAGAAACCGAGAGACCGGGAGAGAAGCGATGCCGATCATCTATCTGCACGGCGTGAACACCCGAGACCCGAAACATTTTGAGCCGGTGCGCGAGTATTTGCTTCGGATCGTTGCGCCAGCGATCGCCAATGATCCGGAACGCGTTTCTATCCGCGCGGTTAACTGGTTTCAGCTGTGTGATCCGCCAAAATGGGAAGGCATCGCGCGTCCGTCTACCTTTCTCGGTCAAGGCGCTGAGATCGAGCGCAACGAATTGCTCGATGCGATTGTCACTAAGGTGCCGAGGGTCGACGCATCGGCGTCGACCCTCACCAGTGGCCAGAGCACCGCGTCGACCCAAGCCGCACGTCTAGACGCGCTCAGCGATAACGACCTCGCCGACCTTGTCGCGTTGGCGACCGGCGGCAACAACGTCGACGAGCTCCAACACGCTCGCATCGGCGTCGCTGCAGATCGAGTGGCGCGTGACCCAGGCATTCGGGCGCAGCTGAAGGCTGCGCCGGATCTCGACGCACAGTTCAAGATCCTTGCGGACGCAGTTCAAGCCGATGTCGAACGGCAATCGACGCTGGCTGGCCAAGGTGCGCTCGACTTGCTTCGCGGCATGCGCGAGCGCGTGAGCGAGAGTCTTTCGCGGGCGGCCGACAGTCCAGGCGCCCTAGGGGGCCTGATCGCGGGCGAGTTACGTCCCAAGCTCAACGATTTCGTTACGCGCTTTCTGGGCGATCTTCTTTTCTACATGACCCGCCGCGGCACGGCTGAAGCGCCCGGACCGATACCGCAGGTCTTGATCGACGAGCTTGCGTTGGCGCAAGAAAACAAGCAGACGCGAAACGGTGAACCAATCGTGCTGTTGACGCACAGCATGGGTGGACAGATCGCCTACGACGTTCTGACCTCGTTTCTGCCCGCCGCGGGCAGCAATATCAAGGTTGATTTCTGGTGCGCGACGGCAAGCCAGGTTGGCTTTTTCGAAGAGCTCAACATGTTCCTTTCAAGTTCTGCCGAATTTTCCAAGGCGAAAGGAAAGCCAACTCCAGTCGCGAGCGCGAACCTGGGCTGTTGGTGGAATGTCTGGGATCGCAATGACATCCTCAGCTTTACCACCAGAGGCATCTTCGCGAAGGGCATTGATGACGAGGAATTTTGGAGCGGGATGTCGATCGCTGCAGCGCATGGCGGCTATCTCGAACGTCCGAGCTTCTACCGGCGCTTTGCCGAAAAGCTGAAGGCCGCCCTTCCAGCCGCCGGGAACGGACATGCCAAGTGAATGGGTTGCCGAAGAGCACGGAGTTTGGGTCAACAAGGGCTGTTCTGCGGCAGGTCCGGGTCTGCATGCACTCATCATCGGGGTGAGCCGGTATGATCACCTCCATGAAGGTGCTGCGCCGGCGCCGCAGACCTATGGACTTGGCCAACTCAGCGTCTCAGCTTTGACCGCCTACCGCTTCTTCGTATGGCTGCGCTGCGCCTACGCTCTGGACGGATGGCCGGTCGCGCGCTTACGGCTGCTGATGTCCCCGTTGCGAAAAGGCATCGGCAGGGCAACCCAGGACGAACTGGAGGGCTGCGATGCCGCGATCTGCGTTCACGCACCTGAAGCGACGTTCGATAATTGTAAACGCGCCATAGAGGGCTGGTACGCGGACATGGAATCGCTGCAGGCCCCCGCCACTGGCAGAAGCCTTTTCCTGTTCAGCGGACATGGCATGGAGCGGCGACAGAACTTCCAGGTGCTGCTGCCGAGCGATTATCTTCGGCCGCCGGGGCGGCTCATGAATAGCGCGATCAGCACCCCCAATCTCACGGATGCCCTATCCTATTTGACGCGTGTGTCTTCTCATATTCTTCTGCTGGACGGCTGCCGCAACGATGTTGACGCGTTGCGCGGGGCGGAGGGTACGAAGATTCTCAATGACGACCAGCCGATTCCAGTCAACCCGCTGTTCGAAAAGGCCGCGCTCTACGCGACCGCGTCGGGTCTTCGCGCCTATTCCCCGAAGTCCGGTGGATTATCACTGTTCGGACAGGCGCTGATCGATGGGTTGAGCAACAAGCCGGAGCCAGAGCTCGATGAGGCGCCGATCGAGCTCACGAATAAAGGCCTCGTTGCCACGATCGAAATCAACAAGCTCGCAAGCTATATGAAGGGCCGCGTCGCCGCCCTGATCAGGGCCGCGAAGGAAAGCGTCGTGCAGGTGGTACGCTCGGAGGTCGCCTCCTCCGACCCGGGACACCCTATCGAGATCGCAGAAGTCACCCTGCCGCGCCCACAAAAGATAAGGATCGGTAGACTTTCGCGTGATACAGTTTGGCGCCCCGCAGGCGCGCCCGTCTTGATAGAACGAGCACGTGCCCAGAGCGACTGGTTTCATGAACGCTATCAGCCGGAGCAGGCCGCGATCGTGGCGCCTCCGAGTGCCAGTCGGCAGGAGCACATCGACCGTTTTCATACGATTTTCGGTTCTGAGGCCCTCACCTATCCGTGGCTCAAACGGCTGCAGATTTTGGGGATGTCGACCAATCAGGCTTTTGATCACCGCGCTGTCGAGATTTTGAGCTATGCTCAGGCGGCTAGAACATCCGAGCTTCACCGGGTTCAGCTCCACATCCGCGTTCGAGCCCCTGACCCAATTGGCCACCTGATGGTGATCGAAAACGAGCGCGGGCAGCGCTTCTGCTGCGTACTGCCGAGCGACATCGACCCGCCGGTCTTTCAACTCGAAATCGATATCGAGGGAAGAGATTACCTTAATTTTGCTGCGTTCTTGTCGCCGCACAATAGTGAATGGACCGGCCGCATCGCGGTCGCTTGGGAGCAACTGCGCGCGCGCGATCCTCTTGCGGCGGCGCAGCGATTGAAAGCCGACCATACAGAGGACACACTGACGCAGGCGTTCCGGGCCGGCGAGCAGGTGCTGCGGTTCAAGCTCCGGGCGCCTCTCGCCGCCACCGTCGCGACCGCATTGCTGCTCAAGGGGAATCAATTCGATCGAATGCACGACTGGGCGCGCAATCTCGCCAACTGGTTTCCCGCAATTCCCGACGGAGTTGTCTTATGGACCGAACAATGTCGGCGCATGGCAGCCCGCACCCCGCTTGATCCCGGGCTGATGCCCTGGTTTGTGCGCGAGATGTCGCGGCGCAGTCTGCCGTTCACCGCTGATGGATTTGGATTGGCAGCCGACATTGTGAGCGAGGTTGTGCGCGGGCGGCTCAAGACCGACGACGAAACGCGGTCTCTGGCACGCACGCTGGCGGCTCGTCTGGATGCGGCTGCGCCATTTTTTCGCCTCGCCGGCCTGTTCAGCGGCTTTGCAGGGTTTCCGGCGGACTGGAATCCAATCCTGACGCTTGGACCGCCGCCGTCTGTGGCACCGACGAGCCACGTGGGCGCAGATGGACGCCAAGGCTATCGAGCGCCCCGCAAACCTCAAGGGCGCGCTGACTAACGTGACGGCGCAGTGATCAGGGCAACGATGAAGGCGCTGCGAAGCTTGGGCTTGTGCACCTATGCCGTCGGTTATGCACTCCCGGCTCGCGTGGATGATGCCGACTGCGGCTCAGATTCTTGGTGCCTCAGGATCTGTTCTATTTCCCGGCGCCGCTGCCAGTAGACTGTCAACGCGGGTTCGGCGCGAATTTGACTCTCGATGGCGACGAGCGCTGCCCAGAAGGCACGCGGGGCAGCATTCAAGGCGCTGTGATTGATCCTGCGCAGCAGTGTGGCTTGCCGGTACGTATCGTCCTTGGCGCTGGTAAGTGCTTCCGTCCATTCATCTAGGCTACCATGACGTCCCGCGGTGATCTTCTCGCGAACGACCCTCACACCGACCCATCCACCCAATCCGAGCGCGACCGCGGCAACGATCGTGAGCACGGCCACGATCGCCCACGTCAGCATCGGCGAAAGCCGGCCAATCTCAAGGGTGAAACCGCGATCGAAAGTCAAATTCCGATTGAGCGCCCACGCTATCAGGAGCCCTCCAACAGCCGGCAACCCGAAAAGTATCGTAAAGCCGATCGCAAGGCGTTTCACCTGGGTGACTTCGGCCATAAATGCTTTCGCGGCAGCCACTGCGCCGTCGCGCCGGATGACCGAGCGATATCTGAACAACAGCGACGCCACCGCGATCAGAAGCAGCGCAACGACAGACCACAGCAGTATCACTTCCAAATTGTCAGAAACGAAATCGACGACGAGCTTGATCCAGTAGCTTGCAAATACCAAGATAGCGCCGGCCGCAACAACACCGAGGCCCACCAACGTCGTCTCGACCATATCCTCATCGAACATCGATAGAATTAGCCGCCTGATGCTCAACCTGGTTTTTCGTGTTGGCCAAGTGCAGAGCGCATACAGCCCGATGACGGCTCCGTCCCACACCATCGTAACTGTTACCAAAAGAGCGAAAAGAAACTTCAATGTCGGCCCACCCCAGAGCCACCCATAGAGAAGAACAGCACCGGGGATGTAGAGATGACTGATCAAGCCTAATCCGAGGAGTTTTGCCAGAAACGACAAGACGAAAACCGCCACCATAACCAATGCGTTTCCGAGCACCACAAGCGCCAACGAGATCCCGGACCTCACGTGAAAAATAAACAGCGTCGCTGCAAACAAAGTCACGGCAACGGCCGTGACCGTCCAATGTATCGAAATGTGATAAACGATCTCGTAGTAGAATAGCGCCGTCTCCAGCATACCGGCGGCCAGGTGGACGGTGCGCAGCCACAACGCGATCAGTCCGAGGGTCGAACCGATGAAGCACAGCCACGCACACGCGTAACACCAGCGGGGCCAGAGCGCCGGTGACGATCGGATCACAGACCAATAGCCGAATGCACGCGTCAGGAAGACATTCTCGGCCAGATCGAGCGCCAGCTCGTAACCCAGATTGGACGGACTGAGACGAAGCCCTTGCCGACTGGTCAAGATGATCAGCGCCTGTCGGCGCGCCCATTGAACTTTCGAGTGCAACAAGCGGTCGAAGACGATGTCCTGCTCGTTAAACGGCGGCAGATTGACGCTTGCCCATAGCATCTTCACCTGCGTGATCGGGTTGCCGTTCACGACAAACCAGAGGATCGCCTGGACACATTGAGCGACGAGGCCAGGCAGTGGTGCAAATGTCCTACCATTGTATGAGCGGACCACTTTTGATGCGAACTCGACGCGATCGGCTATGCGTCTTTCCTGCTCGGCCCGCGCCGCTGCTTCTTTGCTACCAACCTGCTGCTCGACATTGGAAATACTTTGGCTGATCGCAGAGACGGCCAGCGAGCTGGACGCATTCGAAGTCAGATGAATGATAGTTTCCTGCCAGCGCGCTTCGTCAATGTGGGTCAACCAGTCGACATCGCCACCATTCTCATCGATGTAGCGCGCGGTGAAGTACTCCTGGTAGCGATGATGTGTGAAGCCGATGCTGTCGTCGTCCTGCTCAACGACTTCGAACACGCCGCACCGTAGCCCTGCCTCGAGGACGGCCGACGATCCGCCATCGCGCGGCTCCAGCAGTTCGGCCACTGCGGTCCGTGCAATGCTGGTGCCGCGATCGCGAATGCTGATTTCGTACGCAATGCGCGCCCACGCGGAGAAGACCGCAGCCGCCGTGCCAACAGGTCTTTTCAGCTGTTCTAGCTCGGTCGCATACTCGGCAAACTCGGCCTCGAAAAATAGATCGAGCATTTCCTTCCTGGATTGAGGCCACGCTTGCTGCACCTTGAGGAAGAAGATGAACAGATGAAGAAATTGCGGAACGCAAAGCGTCTGCAGCCAATCGTCCGAAACGACCCTTTCGTAGAGTTCCTTTTGATGAATCCGACGATTGTCGACGAGCACGTTCGACTGTCCGTAATTCTTTGCGATAAAATCACGGATCTGAGCGTCGTCGAACGGCAGCAACACGATCTGCCGATGCACGAATTCGGGCGAAAAGTCGTTGATGCGGCAGGAGAAGATGGTCTTGATACGATTTTGATGAGCCCCGGCAAAGTCGCTGAGCACCGAGATGCGCTCACCGTATTGGGTACGGCTCATCTCGTCGATTCCATCGAAGATGACGACAAGTCGCTTGTCCCGGATAAGCGCATCCAGATGCGGTCGCAGGGCTGGTGAGAGCGCATTTGCGATGACGGCACGTACATCTTCCGCATTCGGAATTCGCCGCGGACAAAAGCCGCCGAGTCTGAGATAAACTGGAACGAGGGGCGCCCGGCTGCCCGGCTGCGCCAGTGCGATGTCCTTGGCAACCTCGCGCAACGTCATGCTCTTGCCGGTACCTGGATCCCCGAGCAAAACCAGGGGTTCGCGGGCCCGCATCAGCTCACGAGTCACGTTGCGAATGATTTTGCTGCGGCGGTCGACAATCGCCAACTGTGCGTTGACGAGATCGCCCCCTCTGCGCACGTCCGACACCAATCTGATGATGCGCTTGACCTGTTGCACATAGCCTCGACGCAGTCGGCCTGTGTCAACGGCATTTGCGGATGGATCGACCGGTACCTCCGCAGCATCGAGTGGCAAGTAGGATCGATTCTGCTTGACCATGCTGTTGACGAAATCGGCCAGATAGTCGCTCACCGCCTGTATACTGGGCCCATCATCGGCCCTCTCAGATGGCGCTCGACCTCCTCTTAGCGACTCGACGTGGATCGGCATGAGACCGTACGTCGTTCTCCAGGCTTCGAACGCCGGATCGCGCACAAGCTCGCCGATCGGCGTAGCTTCCAGCTTGCGAGCGCCATAGGCTGGATCGACTACTCGTATGACGCCCAGGAGTTGATGATCCGGCTCCGCGAATACCGCGGTGCCAGAAAAACCGCGCCATAGGTCCGGATGAATCGGAACCGAGTCGGCAACGTCGATATTGAGCCGATTTGCTCTCACCACAAAGCTGGCGCGGCCTGTCAGGAGACGATCGTCGTTCGTTCTGCCTGTCGCCTGCGCTTCGGGAAACCCAACCCCAGTGCAGGCCACGGCCGTTCCCGGCTGGATCGTGGCGAAACGCAGGGGTGACAGCGATGAAGAGAGCTGCTGACCCGGGTCAAGCTCGATGAGAGCGATATCAACGTCGTCGTTGTCACGGACCCACACCACTTTTGCAGTAAGCGCCTCGGGGGGCGCGGGGGCACAGTCCGTGGGCCATTCAGGTACAGCCAACGGCTTGAGAGAACACGCCGTGCCTATGGCACAAGGATCGACGACGTGGGCGCAAGTCATGACCAGGCGCTCGGTCAGGAAATAGCCGCTGCCGTAGCTTCCACTTGCGAACGTGATATCAACAACACGCTGCAGATCCATCGGAACGCACTCGATCTGATGCCGACGGGCGCACCAACTTATTTTATAGAAGTCCACCTGAACCTAGTTTCCCGACCCGCCCCGGCGCGACGCCCGAGCGCTTTTCGGCGCAGCTGTCCGAATGCGTCGCCGATCGGAACAAACTCGTTTCGCATGGAACGCTTCCCGAGCAATCAGATAAGAACTATTTGGTCGAAAAACGGGTAAGGAATAGCATGGCGCCTGAGAGCCGTCGAGCGGCGAACAGCAATCGGTTGTAGCAGCCGTCGCGGCGAGCCTCGGACTTTCCGGACTCACAGAATTTGTCGAGCGGCTTCGCGGCCCTTTGGACTGAGGGCCGGCGCCTTCCGAAGGGGGCCGGGCGGTACCGGCTGGCTCGCCGGCGCCGCATGTTCTTGTGTGTTAGCTAGTAGCGCGAAATCTCATCGTGTGAATGCTGATCGAAAACGCCCCTCATCGGCGTCGTCGTGCCCCCTTCAGCTTGTTGATTTCATCGAATTGAGACGATGGGCCCCCACGCCGATCATGGTTGAGACCCCACGCCGAAACACATGATAGCTACCCCAACGACCGATGAACTGCGCCGTCTAATCGAGCTCGCTACGGCCTGACGGTTTCCACGTGTAGTATCGCCGGCACGGATCTCGGCGAAGGAATGGTCGGCAACGGCCACACGGCCGGCCCCTGTCCCCCGGTAATTGCGGCCCCGCTCAGCGTGAAGCTGAACGAAACCTTGGGAAGCTCTTGCGTCAAGGCTTGGCTGTGCCGCTGGACGCCGCAGAGGAGAGGTGATTCATTACACATGCCGCTCCACGAACCGGATCAATGGTGTCTAGTGCCGCGACGACGTTTGTCCCGTTGGGAAACTCTGTTCGGATAGATGCTTGTCTGCAAACCCATCGTTGGAGCCATTGCCACTGCAAATGGCGATCGAGAAGGAAGCATTTGCAATTTTGGGAATCGTCCTGCCGCGCGACGGCGCAACCGCATAAACACAGGGATACGCCTGTCCAATATCGGGTTGGGCTCGGTTCGATGACGACGACAGCGTCGAGCAAGTCCGGGTCGTGTCACCGAGCTGGCGCCGGTGCATTGCCCGGGCAAGCTGGAAAAGCCCTTTCGCAGTACTTTCGTCCGCTGTGTACCTATTCCGAGTAACAGTCGTTGATTTCCCGCCCAGGATGAGCGATCATCGAGCAATTCAGATCCGCGGACAGTGCTTGCCGCCCTCAGCGTCGTTTGACGCCGGGCGTGAACTTTTTGACGTTTACAATTTTGAATATTCATTGGGAGGCTGCAATGGCCGATGAGACGGAGCGTTGGTGCTTTGCTTGGTTCAAAGACAAAGCCCCTACCGATGGCAATGAGAAAGCGGCGCTCGTCAAAGACAGCAAATGGCAAAAGGGCGATGAGATACGGATCAGTTTTCTCGACGGAACCGACGAACAGAAGGCCCTGGTAAGAAAGTTTGCATCGGAATGGATAGCGCCTGGGATGGCGAACCTGAACTTCTCATGGGTACCAGCGGACGGCGATATCCGTATTTCGTTCAAGTATGACGGATCCTGGTCGGTGATCGGCACGACCTGTCGGCAGGTTGCAAAAGGCGAGCCGACGATGAACTTCGGTTGGCTCGCCCCAGGGATTACCGACGAAGACGCCCGAGCGGTGATCCTGCACGAGTTCGGCCATGCGCTTGGACTGATTCATGAGCACCAGAATCCGGATCAGCCGATCAAGTGGAACAAGCCCGCCGTCATCGCAGATCTATCCGGCACGCCCAACAATTGGGACGACGCCACGATCGAGCACAATATGTTCGAGACTTATCCGCCGAATGAGATCGCGGGAACCAAGCTCGATAAGGACTCGATCATGATGTACCCGATCCCGGCCTCCTGGACGATCGGAGGGTTCTCGGTGGGCTTCAACTCGAAACTCTCCGATGCAGACAAGAGGTTCATCAAGAAGCAATACTGATGCCGCTGGCCGATCGTGCGCTCGTCGTGGGTATCGACAGATACCCCGGAATCTCCGCGCTTTGCGGCGCGGAGAATGACGCTAGGGCGTTCCATACCTGGGTGACGTCCGTCGGAAAGGTGGAAAAACAATACACGCTATTGCTCACCAGTTCTTCCTTCACCGCGGCAACCAATGCCGATGACGAGCGGCCTGCCAAGGAGCAGATCGAGCGCTTTTTTACCGATATCGACAACGCCGCCGAAGCGAACAATCAGGCCGGACTGGGACATCAGGCCGGCCGACGCCTCTGGATGTTCTTCTCGGGGCACGGCCTCTCTCCGTCGCTGGACAAGTCCGCGGTATTGATGGCGAACGCCACGTTGAAGCGCGTCCATAGCATTGCCGCGATGCTCTGGGCCGACCGGTTCTACGAAGGCGGATGGTTCGACGAAGTCATTCTTTTTCAGGACGCCTGCCGGACTGCGATGGCGGACGTCGAATTGACGCCTCCATTTCTTCGCAAACGGCAGGCCGCGATCGGTCGGACCCGTCGCCGCTTCTATGCTTTTTCGGCCAAGGACCGCCTGATCTCAAAAGAAAAGACATTTGGAAACGGCGTGCACGGCGTCTTTTCCGCGACCTTGATGCAGGGACTTGGGGGAGACGCACGAGACCCCAAAACCGGCGCCATCACCACGGCGCAGCTCAAATTGTTCTTGCAAGACAACATGAAAAAGCTGCTCTCCGCAGCAGAGCTGGACGATGATGAAATTGCCAAGATGCCGGAGGTATTCGATCCCGACCCCTTCGATATTCTTGCGGCGGCACCTGACTGGAACGCGGCCGCCACGTTCCCCGTCGAGATTTCCATCGCCAATCCCGGCGCAAGGATTTGGATCGAAGGATCGGGTTTTGCCACGGTCGCCTCAGCCGATCAGGCTCCGCCGGTATGGTCGGCGGCGTTGCCACGCGGCTTCTATAGGGTAAGGTATGGCGGAGCAGAACAAACCTTCGAGGTGACGGGGGCGTTACAGGCAGACGGCAGCCCGGTGATTAAAGATGTCTCCATCTAGCGATCCACCGAAACTCAACACGCTCACTGTTGAAGCTTCCGCTCCAGCAGAGATTTCCGTGCTCGACGGCAGCGCGAACATCGTTGCCCGTGCCGTGGGGCGCTTGAATAGCCCACTGGCTGCGGACATCTACAAGGTTCGGGTTCGCGTCGGTCCGACGCTTGAGGAAAGAATCGTCGCCCTCGACAGAGATCAAGAGCTGAAGATCGCTGCTCCAACAGATCTCTACTCGCCCATACCGCTCGCGAACACAAGCCGCTCGCACGACAGCCACCAGGCAACGGTGCGGCGTGTCAGTGAGAACCTCTCGCAAACCCTGGGAACGGGAGCGTCGATCCTGGTTGTCGCCCGTGCCTGGTCTCGTGCTGGCAACTCGGCTTCGATCAATCCGGCGGAGGGTCTAATCTTCAGCGACGAGGCCGCCGGCATGAAGCTGGATCTCTCTAAGATCGCAAAGCGCGAGACGGATGGCGATCCGATAGCCGCCTGGTCGGCTGCGGTCGCGCCGGGATCGTATCGATTGCAGCTCGCCGGTGGTGTCACCCGCGCCATTTTCGCGACCCGCAATCTGCAGACGCAGGTGTTTTTGCTGCAACGGACGACTTCGACTTACGGACGGTCCGAGAGCGCGATGCTCGACATCGAGAATGCGGCGATTTCGATCTCGCCGGGACAATCGTTCGATCCAGGCAGCGACAAGACCTGGCTGGAAGAGGTCGCGCGCTATGCATTGACGCAAAAGAGACGGATTCTGTCCGACGACGTGCTGGATCAGATTCTGAACGCGAAGTTCGAAGCCCCCATGCTCGGCCTCCTGGGTGCGCATCTTCTGCTTCGGGACCAGCCCGACAATTTGGCCGATTTCGAAACGGTGACCGGAAATCTTTGCGGGATTCTCGGCAGCGACCATCCGGATGTGCGAGCGCTTTGCCTTGCGCGCAAGACGCCTTTGCCGGGGGTGCCCCGGCATATCACCTCACCTCCGATGTTGCGCGCCAGTTGGGATCTCGCCGTGGCATATAGCCTGGTCGAGAAGGATGTGTTTCCTGAAGATTCCGAAGCAAGCCGAATTTCGACGCTCGTGTTGCCGGGCAGCCCCTGGCTTATGTGGAAGGTGTCATCCAACACTGAGGGAAACGTCGCTGCGGATCAGCGGTTGGAGGAGACCTTGCGGGATTTCTTAGCAGCGAGAGCTCGCGCCGACCAAGCGCGATCGAATGCCGCGAGCCCCGTTCTTACCCGGTTGAATTCAGCGTACAGAACGCTCACTCACGGTCTCAATGTGGTCCGCGGCACTGCGGCGACGGTTCGAGACGCAATGCCGGAATTAAGCTTGGACGATAAGGGCGAATTGACCAAGATACTGGGTGTCCCCGCATCGAAACTAGATTCGATGCTGCGTAAGCTCTTTCCTTGAATAGGCCCGTCTACGAGGCACGCGGCGAGGGATGGTCTTTATCCTTCCAGCGCCGCGTGGGAAATGGCTTTGGCGCCAATCGCGGCGCACTGCCGCTCTACGTCCTGAAACAAGAGATCGACACGACAGACGTCTTGGTGCCCTTGCCGGCGGGAGAAGATGCCTGGATAGCCCTTCAGATTGCTAAGTCTGTGCGCGCGCGGGGGAATGCGAGCGACGGACGCCGACTGCGCACTGCAATCCGTGACCTCCCATCGTGGCGTCTATTGATGGTTGACGGCGTGGAAGATGCGAGCGGAGTGCAATCGCTGAGTTCGTTTCCCCTGGCTGCAAACCCGGCAGAAATCTCTTGGCCGCTTGTATTCGCTATTGAGTGCTCGAATTCGACTTGCCGCGTACGGGCACAATTCGTCACTGGACTATTTTACAGTGAACTCAGCGGTCTGCCAGGGCCAACAGCAACCTTGCCGCGAGACGGATTCACGGGACGGCGGCTGCCGTGAGGAAGGCAGTCTTTAGGAGCGACGATATCCCAACGTCCTGAACGCCAGTTCCGGACCTACCGTGCAACGACCGTGGAGGGCCTCGCGGAGACGATCCCTATACCGACCATCGATTTCCACGCTGACCGAGATCGAAGGGTCGCCAGACAGAATCTTGAGACTGGGGATTGATTTCACCATCTCACGGATATTGTGCTGTGCGCCGCCGGCGTTTGCGACCATGAGATCCGAGCTGAGACAAACCACCAATTTCTCTTTCATGGAAACCTCCACCCCGCCATCAACTTAACCGATTCTCCTAAAAGGGCTTTAACGCCCTTCTGCGGCGAAGGGGGAGCCGGAGCCTTCACTTGCATGGTCTAGCCCGACGGACACGCACATGTTGAAGAACGCACTTCTGACGTATTCGGTTCGATCCTGCGAACGAGGCATATTTAGATACTCCTTGTCCTGCCCAAGTGCAACCGCAAGGGTGCCGCACGCCAGCGGCGCCGCAAACGAAGTGCCTGAAACTGCTGCATGAATTCGATTGCTGCACTGCACCAAAATGCCTACGCCGGGCGCGATCGCATCAACCTCTGCTCCGCAGGTACTATTGCACCACAGATAGATCTCGTCCCCGGAGGGAGCTGTGCCGCTGCTATGGCTGTGCTTGCGATCATACGCCACCAGGGTCCCCGCTTCTCCCCATTGCGAACTTCCGAACGCGGTAATGGCGATGCAGCTTTCGTGCCGCGCTGGAAAATAAACCCGCTGCTCGTTGGGGTCGTTGCCTGATGCTGCAAAGATGGTGACGCCCAATCGGCTGGCGGCTTCGATAGCCGCAAGCACGCCTTCATCTTCGAAGGGCTCGCCCCAACTGAGATTGATCAGATCAACGCCAGCTCTGACCAGGAGGTTGATCGCGACCTGTGCGCGCTGCGAGCTTATCGCATCCGGATAGTCGTCGTGCGTCGCATCAGCAAAAAAAATCTCGGCACCGGGGGCGACCGACATCCACTGTCGCGCCCTTTCACTCCGGTCGCCCAACACCCGGCAGACGGTCTCCCCGTGTCCCGCCGGCTCCAGATCGTCCCTGTCTTGTTGCTCCGCTCCAGCAATCTCGTGGACATGCAGAATCCCTTCGGCCTTCGCGAACCCGGTATCCACCACTCCAATCTTGATATTGGCCCCTCGGCTCAGATTGCTCGCGTCGACTCCAAGGCACCTGAGCCACCACGCCGGTTCTTCGATATCCGGCAGGCGTCTCATTGTCACCGAGCCGCAATCCTCGATGTCTTCGCAGTAGGCCGACCAAAATCCGGCTGCTCTGGCGAGAAGAAACTCGAACGTCGCCAATGGCGGGACTGTGAACGATACCAATCCGCGTTCATCGCACATCCCCGGCAAATCCACGACTTCGCCATCAGGATCGCTGATCCTGACAAAGACTTCCGCGGCTACTGCGTTGCCGCCCTCGTCCTCGACTGCGAAATTGATTTCATTCTCGCTCATGCACGGTCAGTCCTCAGACGCAGGCGAACGCTGCGGTAATCGCAAAAACGGGTTGGGTCGATACCCTGGAAACCGACACAGTCGATGCCCTGGAAACCAAAATAGTTGACTATGAACATTCGTCGCTTGCGACGCCTCACCCGCAAACCGCAAACGCCAATGTAAGCGACGACTTGCACCGGTCTCGAGCAAGTCCCTGAAAGCCCCACACTTACTCAAATGTGGGCTCAACTACAAGACGAGCCAAGCAACAGGCGTCACCTGGTGTTCGCAGGGCCACTCTTCTCGCAGGCCCAGCAAAGCGCGGATCTCAGAGCCATCGCGCTATCTGTGGAAAACAATACCCGATGCTACCGACGCCTCGCGTTGACCGCATGCCCCCATGACCACATCACCTCGTTCCGGCCTGCTCAAGCGTGACCGTCTTGATCGTCCCGCCGCTGCAGTGCGCGCCTTACAAGTCACTTCGGTCCCGCTTGGCCAGCAGGGCGCGCAGAAGGAGCGGCCCTCGCTCTACACGCTGGTCGACGAGATCGCCTCCGCGACGCCGGGACATTCGCCGGTCGAGAGCTGGTAGTGGGTCAGTTTTATTTTGGCAGGGTTGGGGCTAGTCTGCGCGAGGCTCCGGGCCCATATTAGTCTGATGGAAAAGGACGTATGCGAAACGAGGAACGCTGTCGGCCAATGGCTGGAGATCGGCCTTGCCGAGGCGAAGCTATTGCCCAATACAGCCCTCAAACGCTGCCCTAGCTGCAAGGGAGCGGTCTACATCTATCCCGAGCCCGAACAGTTCGAGCATGTACAGGCGCACACTGGATGCCCAAGGTCTGGCTATAACTACGGCGGCACTCCGTCGACGCACCCGCAGGCTCTCGAATGACCCCAAACGCCCTGGAGGAAACTGCGAAGCCGCAAGAATTACCCACATGGGTCAGTTTTCAAAACTGACCCGTTTTCAAACTGACCCGCTACCCGAGAGCTCGATTGGCTTTCGCCGACTGCCGCGTCCAGCGATCGGAGGCGAAGAAAGGCCGCTTAAGCCCCTCGAGCCCGGTTGCCGGAGGGCGGACATAGGGCTAATCAGTGTCGGGTGACCCGGCAGCGGAACACGAAGGGTCCCTCTCGAAATCCCTTCCGGACCCCATGACGCCGGCACAGCTCGCTGCCATCATCAGATTTCATCTCGGCGAGCTGGCTTCGCGCAACGGCCACCACGAGTTCGAGCACCTGTCGCGCTATTTGGCGCGAGCCCGCGTCTACAGCAACATCCTGCCGGCAAGCGGCCCGGTCGGTGCCGGCGGCGACCAGGGTCGCGACTTCGAGACCTTCGATACCAACGTCACGCTGCCGGCCATAGCAACATTCAAGAACCGGGCCTCAGATGGACCGGTGGCGTTCGCCTGCTCGCTGGACAAAAGAATCGAGCCGAAGATCCGCCGCGATGTGCGCACGGTTGTCGCCGGCGAACCGGTGCAACAGGTCGTCTATTTCTGCGAAAGCACCGTGCCGGTCGCAAGGCGTCACGCGCTGCAGGCTTGGGCGAGAACCGAATTCGGTCTGAAGCTCCAGATATTCGATGGCTCAGCGATCTCCGAGATGCTCAGCGAGCGCGACGTCTTCTGGATCGCGCAAGAGTTCCTTCACCTTCCGGCGGAGTTGATGCCCGCGGAGGCGGAACGGGCCGATTGGTACGCCGAGCATCTCGATCGCTGGCGCTCCCGGTCCCCGATGATCGTCAGCAACTCGGACTTCGCGGAGATAAAATGGGGTCTTCGCCACGCGACCTCCAGCGACGAAGCACGTCCTCGCCTTTGCTTTTGGATCGCGCTGATGGAACGCTTCATCGATCCGGCGGCACCGCGTCGCCTGCAACGGTTGGCCATCTACGAAGTCGCCGTCGCCCACTTGAGGGGCAAGGGCGACATGACATCGCAGCTGCCGCGCATCAGGGACTACTACGCCGACATGCATGAATGGCCGGCGATCTCCGATCTTCAGGATGCCGCAACGCTGACGACGTACGCGTTCGGAGGCTGGGCGCTGAATCAGTTCTCGGTCACCCCTGACGAAATGTTCGAATGGCGACGGCAAGTGCAGCAAGAGCTCGACAAGCAAATCCTGGAGGCGCCCGGGCACGGCCGCAAAAGCGGTCTTCTCTCGATCCGGGGCTTCCTGCAGATCGTGCCTGAGGGCGCCGGCGAGCCTCCGATCGATCGCGGGTTCGACGATTGGGAACAGATGCTCGATGAAGCCGAGCAGACGCCTCTGTTTCCCATCGAGGATTTCGTCGACCATCTGTCCGCGATAACGTCGCAGCTCGGGCGCCATCCTCGCTTCGAGGCGATCGCCGATCGTGCCGACGGATTGCTGGCGAAGCGTAAAGGACCCGCCTTCGCCGCCGAGAAGACCTTCGAGCGGGCCCTGACGTTCTACGAACAGGACGAGCTGCTGGATGCGATACGCGACCTGCACCGCGTGCACCTGCGATGGTTCACGGGCGACTCGATGGCCCGGTTTCAGAAAGTGACTTTCATCCTCGCGAAGTGCTACCTGGAGCTCGGGCTCGCCTACGCGGCGAAGAACGTGGCTCTTGCGGGAGGCTTCGTGTCCAGGCACTCGGACGACGCCGAAGTGGCGCATATGCTGCCCAGGCTGCTGCTCCTCGCCGCCGATGCCGACGATGGGGCCGGCAATTCGGTCTCCTTCGTGAATATGCTGCTTATGGCCATCGAGGCTCATTTCCGGCTCGATCCGGATCCGTTCGATCCCGAAAAGCATCCGTCGATACAGACCAACTTCGGCCAGGTCGCAGCATTGAGAGGACTTGCCGCGCGGTCCGGCCCCATGCATCTCGCGGCCATCGACGAAGCGCTTGCCGGCTGGCCGGAGCCGCTCCGCGAGCCTATCGTCGTGGCATCGACCGATCCGCAAGGTTTTTGGTCCAAGGGGACTTGGGACGAGGTCTGGTCGACGCTCGAGGAGAACTTCATCGATCGTCCGTTCGGCGATCTCGACGCCAAGCGCGCGGTCACTTGGCGCGCCTTCGGAGTCCGATGGACCGCCACGTTCGACAATGACCATCGCTCGACGAGGCTCGCCGAGGAATTCGTCGCCGAGTTCCAGACCTCGCTGGTCGCGCTGGCCGATCTCGATCTCTGTCTTCTGCCCTCGCGGATCGAGCTCCGGCTTTTGGTTACCCCAAAGGCGCGCGATCCTAAGATCGACAGCTTCGAGGACCTATCGGAGCCAGGCGGCGTGCGGTTTACGATCAAGCTCGCCGGTAATCCCAAGCCGTTCAAGCCGTCCGGCAGCGCATCGGCCACCCTCGCACTCGTCGCCGAGCTGCTCTCGCGAAGTTCGTGTGTTCCCACCGAGAGGCTGCTGACTTCGATGAAGGGCGGCCTGCTCGCCGCGGCGAGCCGGGTGCAGATCGCGCGGCCCTATCGCGAGCTCTACGACGAGTTCGTGGAGGCGCCGCAGTTCGACCGCCCGCGACCCGGCCCCTTCCAGGCAGAGCGGCGCTTCGAGAACCGGGAAAGCCCGCTCCTCGGCGCCAAAACAGGACCTGGGCCAACCTATTCGCACGAGGAATCGCTCAAGCACATCAGGATCCGTTACGAGAAGACGGCAACATGCATCGGGTTCACCGTGCGCGCGCTCATGGCCGATGCGGCCAGACGCGCCGCACTCGTCGCCTGGCACGAGGAGCGCATGCGCGATTGGGAGATACTGTCCATTCTGGCCAATGCCGCCAACAACATCCGCTACCCCATGCCCGAGGACGACGATTGGACGCCGGAACAGATCGAACGGCACCGGGCGGGATTTGACCTGATCGAGGACGCGGACACCGCCCTCGCCCCAAATCTATTCACGGACGAGTTGCTGCTTGCCAGCCGCCAAGCCTATCTGGTCGTGTATTTGAGATCGTGGACACTCGAAGTTCCGTCAGCCTCGAGCGATTTGAAGGCGATCGAGGCTTTCCTGATCGAACGCTATGGACTGCGAGGCGACGACGTCGATCATGCCGACATCTTCGGCTGGTCGTCCTGAAGCGCGGCCTGCAACCGCTTCGGCTTCCCCAGCCGATCCGTGCTGCCCAGGAACCAAAACGTTCCTCTGATGCTTCGATGACCTCGGCGGATCCGGAGCGCGCGCGATCTGCCGCCCGTTTAAGCGATCGAGCCACGCGCCGCATCAAAGCCGCCATCTTGGCGGCAACGCGCGACGGATAATCTCCGCCGTCGATTTGGGCGGCGAAATGCAGCAGCGAGCCCTCGATGGGCTTCGCCAGTCTCCGGGAAGGAGCCTGGACCACTGGCCACGGTCGGCAATTCAGCGGCTCCGCAGGTTCGCCTCAGTTCTTTAAAACCACATGAAATGCGCTGGTCAGCTCCAAGATAGCTTCATAAGCACGCGCGCTAGAATGACTGATAGCCGAGGGCCTGAAGCCGGAGGGTCGGATCGTCGAGCGTACACCCGTCCTTGATATCCTTGAGCGGACCGGTCGAACTGCGCCCCTGGGGGGCTTCGAAGCACTCGATATGCAATTGAATTTTGTCGTAGGGCGCGACCACGTCCGCCAGAACATTTCCGGACGATTTTTCGCCGTTGGCAAGATCGGCAAGATAACCGATGATATCGCCTTGGCCGACAGCCTGCCCCATCGCCACAAGCCCGCTGCTGGCGTTGATGGCCAGGTGGGCATACAACGTATAAAATCCATTCTGATGATCGATGACAACCGTATATCCATAGCCGGTGGTCGCAGAGCCGTTGATTTGGCAATAGGCAACCGTGCCATCCGAGGTCGCACGAACCTGATAGATGCTCTTGTCCGCCGAGCTTTGATTGGCGACGATGTCGACGCCCTGATGGCTGTGTCCGGCGCCCCTTGGTGCACCGAAACTGCCCGGTCCTCCCCGCAACAGAGTGGAAGTCATGAGTGTCGGCGTGATTGCGATGACGTCGTCGATGCTTGCCATGATGCCTCTCCTCAAAGTTGGTTTGCTAAGTATTGATTCTTCAATCTCCCGGAGCGAGGCAGCCACAAATCCGCGTCCGGACGCTCAGCTCTCGTAGACTTGAAAGTCCTGTCGCTCCTGCGGAAGTTGGCCACCTCCGGTCCGGTCGACCTTCACGAGACAGCCAAATTCCTTGCCGGCGACGGGCGCGTCATTGACCGTCAACGGCCACAGGAAAAACCCACGGCGCCTGACGTGACCGGCGACGAGATCATTGAACAGGTCCGGGAAGTCAATTGCCTGCGGAAGCGGCGCGGTCGCAAACAATGCGGTACCGACGGCGGCCGGCAGGCGATGCAGTGTCGCGAGTCCATAGGTCGAAGCCGGCGGCGGCAGCACCGGCTCGGCGATGATCCCGACGCTGAGCGTCAATTGCTGGGTCGGATCGGAGTCGTTGCTTACGGTGATTTGCAGACGATCACCCGCAACAAATTGAACAAGGACGTCGGCCGCGGGTTTCTTGGGATCGACCGGCTCCCGCAATGACGAAAGAGCGATCACATAGGGCTGGCACCCTTCGACGAGATACCGAGCCTTGACAGGCGGCGCTTCCGTAGGCGTCGTCGCCGCGATCTGCAGCTGCCGCGGGGGACTACCGTCACGAGGGACGATCTGGAGCGTCAATGACCAGCCGTTCGCCGACGTCGGCGGCTCCGGTTGTTTGTCCGGCGCCTTCTCCCGCTTCCAGAATGCGAGATAGATTTTCGCGGACGGATCGTATTCCGCGCGATCGACCGCCAGCCAATGCGGCACATTTGCGATGGCATACTGATAGCTGGTTATGGGGCTCCCCAACTCGCGATCATAGGCAGGATCGCCGAAAGCGAGCGTAAATGTCTGGACCGGAAGCCAGCGTTGCCGGCTCGGAATGTGCGGCAGGTTGAACACCAGAACGTGCGGTGGCCCCGGACGGAGCTTTGTGACCGCATTGGGGTCAAGACTGATAGTGCCGTTCGGCTGCGGTGTCGGATCGGTCGTAATCTCGGGCTTTATCGGTGTCGTCCCGCGGATCGTCAATCGCACCGGCGTATCCGCGGAAGCGTTGTTCAAGGCCTGCGCGACCGCAGCTTGAGCCAAAGCCCCCTGCGGTCCCTCCACGGCGAGTTCGACCGGCAGTCGCATCGGATCGGCGACCGGTTTGCCTTTTGCATCGATCCCCCATGTCAATCTTGTGAAGACGATCAGCGTATCTCCCACAGCAAGCTCGCACCGTGGAGATTCGATGACCCCACCGGGCGATGGCAGCAGACCGATCCGCGCCAGCGCTACTGCCGCGGAAGGGTTCGAACCGGGCACCGTCACCATCAATCGGATCTTGCCGTCCCAGTCAGCGGAAAGTCGCCCCTGATCGGGCTGTTGCACCGCGATCGTTACGGCATGCGGGCTGTTGACGTCGCCGCTGCGGTCGAAACGAATAATTTGCGCCGGCCCGAGCACGACCTTGAACGTCTTGAGGTGGCCGCCGGCGCCGATTTCATCGGCCGCGACATAGGTTTTGCGCCGGATCGTCAGATCCGAAATCTCGGGCAGCGCCGACGATCGCGGCGCCCGCACCTGATGGACCGTGAGCGGCGCGCGCCAGGCCGGACGGCCGAAGCGGTCGAACTGCGAATCGAACGGCACCATCGAGGAGGTCAGCAGCAAGCCCTCGAACTGGGTGAGCAACACGCCGGGCCGCTGGCCGGTCACGGTGGCTTCGATCGCGCCCGGAAGCATCGGCGCCAGCCCCGGCCGGTCGGCGGCCTTGTTGGTGTCCGATGGCAGGGGATTGCGAGCCTGTCGGAATGCTCCCGCCATGGCATCGACCGTCGGCGCGCGGGCGCGCGGCGGTGCGAGCACCGACAGCCGGTCGGGCGCCGAGCGCAGATTTTTGGCGGCGGCCCGCCGCAACGCGACGCGCTGCCCGGCGGCAACAAAGGCACTGCTGCGAACTTCGGCGGCATCGTCTGGCCAATACCCGCCTTCGATCGTCTTGTCCGCGGATATCTCTTCCTGAGGAACGACGCTGCGATCCCAGGCAATGGCCGGCCAGGCCGCCGAGCGGACGCGCCCTGCCCATGCCTGATCGTTGCGGCGAACCTCCTCCGCGCCGAGGTCGGCGTGAGCCAAAGCAAGTTCAGCGGCGCGCGGCATCAATGGCCAACCCAGCGCCGGCGACGCATAGATCGTATCGAACATCTTGCGCAGCGTGTGCGCCCTGCGAACCGAAAGCGCGGGCTCCGCTCCCTTTGTCACAAGCCACGAGACGTGCGGAAGCGCTGTGGCGGCAGCCTGCGGCAGCTCGCCCGTATCGTGAATCGTCAAATAGCTGCTGTCCACGCTTGCCAGGATGATCACCCGCGGACTGGCGCTCAATCCAAGTGCAAGCATCTCAGCGTCAGCGCGCTGCGGCCCGTCGAGGACGACGCTGTTGTCGGAGGGATCGACCAGCATTTGGGCCGTCGCGGCAGGCAGTTCTGCCGTATGGATCGCCATATCGTCGGCCACGATGATCGAGACGGCCGGCGCCGGTGTTTCGTCCACCTGCTGCCCCGGCTTCCATGCCGTGACCGAAAACCTGACCTCCTGCGCCAGGCGCATTCCGTTGTCGTTCAGCGGCTCATCGCGCGCCGTGACGCAACTGATCCGCGACGCAAACGGAGCGCCCGGCGCATTTGCCAATCCTGCAAAGGCTTTTGCGACCGCACTCAGGGCCAGCAGCGTGCGCGGAAACAACGGACGGCTGAGAAAAGCCACGCTGGCATCCGTCGGCTGCAGGATCGCCTGATCGACGGGTACCATCGTGCGAGCCCGACCGCCTCCGACGATCGCCGACATCCGGGCTTCGATCAGCCTCTGCGTTCCATCCTGGGCGGCGAACGAACTGACCGGCAAACCGTCGAGCGGGCGCGGTGCGCCGGCCGCAGCATCGTAAAGCGCGATGTCGTAGGTGCGGATCTTGTCATCAGTTTGGGGGCAGCTGGACAAAACGCCGAGCGCCACCTTGCCGTCGGGATCGTTCTTCATCGGTGCCCACGGCAAAATCCATTGCAACACCAGCGGAACGCCGAAGTCCGGTTTCGCCGGCGACGTGACCACTTCGGTGACCGCGGCACCGGTCAGGACGAGTGACGGCTTCGGCGAGGACGTCTTCAATGCCTGCATGACGTATTCGACCGGGAAGCCCGCATCGGCGAGCGCGCGCCGCACGACTCCGGCAATCCGGATGTCCGGGTCGGAGGCGTTGTCCTTGTACCTTGCGAGAAATGCGTAGCGATCGCGGGCGGGATCGGGAGCAAGCTTGGCGCTCTCGACCAGCCGTATCATGTCGAACAATGCCAATTCGTCGATCGACGTCCATTTCAGTTCGCCCGCGGCTGGCTGGCCCGGTTGGACGGGCCACGCCCCGGACGAGGGTTGCAGGACGTGATCCACGACGGCCCTGAAAAGCCAGGGACTGTTGAGAATGATGGTGGAACCGGCTGCGTCGAGCGCGAGCAGATCCGTCGGAAGTTCATGGGCGCAGATCCGCGGCGTGACCTGGTGCGACAGCGTCAGCGTCGGTTGCGCCGGATCGTTCGTGCCGTTGACCTGCAGTTTCGCTTTCCAGTCACCCGGCAAGGCAGCGTCCGGGTTGAAGCGAATATTGGCGGGATCCGAAAATGGCCGCATCGCCGGATCGGAGGCCGCCGGAATCGCAATCGTGACCCGCCCGACCGGCCATGATACCGAGCTGGTATTGAGGTTTGGGGCCGCAAACGCCGCGTCGATCAAGAGGCGCGATCGCCAGCTCGGCTTCTTGGTCTGATCGACGGCGCTCTTGTGTCGATGACGGACCGCGGTAATCCGCTGCGGCAAGTCCGCTGCTCCCTCGGCGTCGAAGGCGAACTCTGCGAATACCGAGCCGAGACCGGGCCTGGGCCAATCAGGCCATTTTACGCCGTCGGGGGCATAGGTTTTCTTGAATACGACTGCTACGGCCCCGCGCAACCGGCCGTCGGGAAGCGGCAACCCGCGGAACAGCGCCGGATCGTCAGCGAGCTTGACGTCGGTCTGGATCTTCATCGTGATCACGCCCAGATCGTGATCGACGATCTCCTCGTCGCCGGCATTCGCGAAGGATAGCCCCAGCCATTGCAGTTTGCCCTCCTTGTCAAAGCTGCGCTTGACGGCGATCGGGCTGTTGGCCTCATCGCGCAGCGGAATGCGAAGTGTGCCTTCGCTGAGATACCATTGCGGACAGGCCGGCGTGCCGTCCGCGTTGCGGGACCAGATCAACTGCATTGTTTTCAGATCGAGCAATCCATTTTGCCCTGCGGGCGCCGTGAACGTCGCCTCCAATCCGTCCGCCGTGAAATGCGCGTCCTTGGTGTCGAGATTGCAATCCTGTCCGAACAGGCGCACGCGAACATTCGCCGCCGCGATATCGGGTGCATTGCCTTTGACGGCGGGCTTGAATTCGAACGTGAGCTGGGCCTGCGATGTCGGAAAGCGGCCTTGGCCGGACGGCCCGTGATTCACGGTCATATCCGAAACCAGCGAAATCGGTCTTGTCGATACGACGAAGGGATCGGAGGCCGCCGCCGGATCGGACGGATCCTTCAGCTCGCACCGTTCCATGGCCTTCAGCCTGAGGCTGCCGGACGGCGCGGCGGGATCCGGATCCGGTTCGAACGTCATCTTCACGAGATTGCCGGTAGTGTAGATC
Source organism: Bradyrhizobium ferriligni (assembly GCF_056837965.1). NCBI lineage: Bacteria > Pseudomonadati > Pseudomonadota > Alphaproteobacteria > Hyphomicrobiales > Nitrobacteraceae > Bradyrhizobium > Bradyrhizobium ferriligni. The sequence continues at coordinate 7,337 of NZ_JBXEJO010000029.1, read as the reverse complement.
GTCTCCGCGGCGAACGGCGCCACGTCGATGCCATCCGACGATGGCGACCTGTACTGCACCGAGACCAGGATCTCGAGATTCTCCAGCTGGCCGTTCGCAGAAAATCCGACGTCGAGCAGCCGCAGCGGAAGCGCGGCCAAGGGACCTGCGAGATCGAATTCGAACCGGCCGCGCGACGGCTTCGGTTTTGGTGCCGTGGCGCCCGGCTCCGGCGGACCGTAAAAGCTCCACTCGTAAAGCGTCCTGGCCAGCCGGTTGCGATTGATGGCGGCGGGATCCGGCCCAAATGCGGTTTCCAGACCGCCCGACCGGTCGAATATCAGCGTGCTGACATTCGGTGTGTGCGTATCCGGGTTTTGCTGAAGCGGCAGATCGCGGAACCAGAAACTACACACGCTAGTGCCGATCTTGACCCTGGCCGGCTGCCGCAGCGTCGCGAGGATCAGGCTGCGATCATCCGGCGCGGCGCGGAGCATCGCCGCCCGGCCCGTAAACTGGGGCTGGCTCATCAGGTCCGGAGCCTTCGCAAGCGACAGGCCGCGCGCGTCCTGAAGATGTCCGACCGCTGGCGCGGCAGGATCGGCGGACGCAAACGACGACGACGCAAAACCGTTGACCCTGATCTCGCCGGGAGGCGCTGTGGCCGGCACCAGTTGCAGTTCGGCACCGCTGATCCGGAAGCTCGTCGTATCGGGCAGGCCACCCAATGCGGCGGGACCGGACAGCCACCCATCACCCGCCCCGAGGCAATAGGAGCCGAGATTGATGTCCGTGCTCGCGATATTGTTCGGCTTCATCGGTAACGCGCTGAAAGAAAACGTCGCCGGCTTCCAGACATAGGGTTCGGCTATGCCGCGAACCACGCCACCCGCGACACCGGACAATGGATGCCAAAGGTCGACGAGGGATTGGCCGCTTCCGTCGTTTTTTTCCAACAGCACGACCCGGTCCGCTTCGGTCCGCGCGCGCGCCAGCCGCCGCGCATTTTCGGCCCAGACAGCGGACAGCGCGACCATGTCGAGCGCGGTGGGCAGGTTGCTGCCTTTGGGCGCCGCCGCGGGCTGTGGCGCGGCCGGCGGCATTGTCTCGGGCGCCTTGGCGTTTGCGAACAATTCGTCGAGAATCGGCAAATCGAAACGAAGCGAAACCCGCATCTGGCTGTCGGACGTCGGCAGCTTCGCATCCGTCGCAGCCGTGAACTCGATGCCCGGCAGCGTCAGCGAGGCCAGCGCCACACCGGCGGCCTCCGCCGGCGATGATGGATAGGCCTTCTGCGCCATGACCGTCGTCTTTGGCCACGGCCAACGCCAGCGACCGTCACCATGCGCGGTTGCCGGCTGCGGCAGCTTCGCGACGTCGATATGCGGCAACCGCGTGATAGCGCCGTCGGGGCTGACGAAATTGAACACCAGCGGCGCAGTCGAACTGCCGACCACCTCCGATGGCACGAGTTCACGTGTTGCCGAGGGACGCATCGCGCTTTCGGCAGTCCGGGTCATCGAGATCGACGAAACCAGCGCAAGCGTCGGATGCGGCTGCCAGACCAGTACCGGATTGGTGGCCGATCCGAGCAGCGGCAGCGGGAATTTGATCGTGGACGGACCGCGCTCGGTGAACGCATCGACCGTCACTTTCCAGTTGCCCGGGCCGTCCACGCCAAATGAAATGGGAACGCTGGCGAGCGCCGCCGGGCCGGCATCCAGCGGCGGCAGCACGTCGGTCGGTGACGGGCTCGCCTCACCCGACCACAATGCGCCCTCGAGCGTTCCGGCCGCGCCGTTCACGACGGCAACGATCGTGCGCGACGATCCGATATCCGGCTTGCTCCAGGTAACCGTGACCAGAATGTTTTGCGCCGCGACGATTTCAAGTCCGGGCAATTTCGGGTCGTCGGCAGGCACGTCGATGTTGGCGGTCCCGATCGCAAGGCGCAGATAGCCTCGAAAGGCCGAATCCGCAGCCACCAGCGAGAGCTTCGGATCGCTCGGCTGCGGCGCCGGCGGCAACGGCATCTGAACCCAGCCGCGCTCCAGCGCAATGAACGCATAGGGCGGGCGCCTATCGGGCGCGATGGCCCCGGATTGCGCCCAGACATTCTGCAGCCGCGCCGCAAGGGGCGCGCTTTCGACGATACCCGTGAACGACGACATCTCGACCTTGTCGGGATTGATCGAAGGCGGAGCCGTCTCGCTCCACGTCAGGGTGAGATCGGAAGACGCCGGATTCGTCGTGCCGGTCCAGTCCTTTGCCTGCGACTGGATCGTGAGGACGAACCCGTCGGCCGGACGGCGCGCCGACAGCATGGTCTTGTGGCGGGAGAACTCGGCAACACCGGGCTCGCCGCCACCGAAATCCTGACGCGTCAACAAACGCGCGGTCACCGAGTTCTCCAGCAACCGAACCGCCGGAACCAGGCTTGCCGCGGGGATGCCTTGCGGGTTCTCGCAGGTCCAGACCGGCGATCCTGCATTGTTGCCGGTGACGAGCGGCCACGCCAACGGCGGAATGCTGCCCGTGTCGGCCTGAACCAGAAGACAACGGCTCTGCTCGGCGAGGTTGCGCGACAGCGACGCCAGCTTGGCGTTGAGGTAGGTGAACGGCGCCACGGCGCCCGGCGCGGACGAGACATATTGGCCAATCAAATCCAGTTGCAAACCGGCAAGCCCGTCCCCGTTGTCGAACACGACCAGGCGAAACCGCAACGACAGCCCGGATTTCGTGAAGTCGACCGGGTCGGCCGTGCTCTCGCTGAAGGGATCAGGCACCAGCGCGTCGAACTCGACGCCCTCCGGCGTCAGATCGAAAGCGATGGCGTCCGAAACTGCGGCGTGGCCGGGGACGGGTTTTGCGGTCTTGCGACGAGGGATGAACAACCCGCCAAAAATCCTGACGTAATTCCCCGGCACGGTCCAGTCGATCGCAAGCAATCGGGTCAGTGCGTAACGCCTGTCTGCGCCATCGCCGGCTTTCGGCTCGGCATCCCGCGCGCAGCCGACGTGAATGTGCCCGCGGGTCGCAGCAAGCCGGGGCGCCGCCAATTCGAACACGCCACTCGTCGCGGTGAAACCGTCCGCGGTCGGAGGCCAGCCCGACTTCGGAGCGACCCGCAGTTCGGCGTATCGCGACGCGGCAACCGCCGCGGCGGGCTGATGCAATTCGGCCAGCGCGAATGGCGTGAATTGAGCCTTGCCGATCTTGATGAAGGGTGCGCCCGCCGGATTGTTGCGAAAGTCCACCGCCGTCGCCGCGGTCGCGAGCAGCATCGGCTCCTGGAAGAAGACGTCCGGTTTTCCCCGAACATGCACCTGTCGCGGCGAAGCCCGTTGCAGCAGGAGGCGGATCGAATGGTTGCGCAGCGTGGGCGAATTGGCAGGCGCGGCGTTCTCGTAACCGAGGTCGAGCCAGGCCTGCCAGAGCGGATCGTTACTGCCTATAGCCGGGCCGTCGATATGCAGCCTGCGAAATGCGGTCATCGGATCGGCCATAGGTCAGACCTTCCTTGCAAGCTGATCTTGCTGCGGCGTGGATATACCACGATAGGCTTTCACGCGCGGCAACCGGCCGGCGCCGAAAATCTGATCGGTGATGGCGCGGTCGACGAAGCGCTTGAGGGCGTCCTTGTCCGCAAGTCCCGCCAGGCCGTCGATCGCGTTCATGATGCTGGATCGATCCGCATCGTCTGGCGCTTGTCGCAACAGCAGCGACCACGGTTTCTTGCCGCCGATCGCCGCCGGGTCGAGCGCGTTGAGCGCGGACTGAATTGCGGCCTTGGCCAGCGCGCCGCAAGGCAGATGGACCTCGATGGTCTCGGCGACACCGTCTTCGAGGGCGCCGAGATCCATAATCGCAACGGCAGTGAAGTGCTCGGCTTCGACGGCCTTCACCAGGGCCTGGATTCTTGCCGAAAGGCCCGGATCGGGCGGCGTCAGCTTGACCGCGATCGGGATCGCCATGACGACATCCGTGCATGCGGGCAACAGCAGCGCGTCTGCCAGCTTCCGCGCGTCGTCGGCGATCGCGCCGGCCGGCAGCGAAACCGTCAGCGGCGCGTAATTCATGAAGCGGCTGTCAATCTCGTCGCGCGTTGCAAGGACGCGGCGCATCTCCGCGATGATGGGGGTGGCGACGCCCAGCGAGAACTCGGCCATCGTGTAGTTCGCCGCGGTGACCGGGACGATCGCGCGTATCGCGGCACGCTGGTCGACGCCGACATCCGGCTTCAACGGCCACGCCCATTGCGGCGAGACTTGCGCCATCACGACGGCCGGCGATGGACTGGTCAGCCGCGGCAGGCCCGCAGTGAAGGCGCTGGTGCTGAAGCTCTTGAGCAGTGGCGGTGCGGCCGGATTCGCATTGATCCACAGATCGAGGAAATCCGTGATCTCCTTTGCGGCTGCGCTCGCCGCGATATAGGGCGCATAGAGCGCGCGCCATGACGCAACGCCCGCCTTGAATGCGGGCCAACCCGGAGCAGTGGTCGGCGGCAGCACGGTGAACTGAACCGTGGTCGTCGGTGCAATGCCACAAAAGGCGACGAAATCCGTCGGCCTGATTTCGAACAGTTGCAGGGCGTCGGTGACGTTGCCGGATGGATGTTCCGCCGGCTTGATCGAGGGAGCGAACTCCGTGGACAACGCAGCCCCCTGGAAGACTAGCACCTTTGGATAGAGATTCCAGGTTGCCGTGTTCGGCGTCCGCTCCAGATGCGGCGCCGGCACGTTTGCCGGGTCGAACAGCGGACCGACCAGATTCGCCCCGAAGCGAGATGTCGGGCTGCCCGGCGTCGCGGCGCGCTGCTGTCCCATGATGTCGATTTCCGTCGACGCCGACGACAAGCCGGCATCATCAGCAGCGACGACCGCAATTTCGTAGCGAACCACCGGGTCGGGCAGCATGAACACATCCGGAATGGCACGTCCCCGGAGCCATGCCTTTCGCGAGTCCTGCGGCATTGAATCGAACAGGCGGACCAGCGGAAGCCCGAAAGTGACCCAGAGGCCGGGAGGCAGCGGAGCGCTCTGCCGGCTTACCGACCAATATGGCGCCGGCGTCGGCACTTCGAGATCGTCGGCGCCCCCTTGCGTCCAGGGCAATCCGAGTTCGTAGTGGCCCTCCTCGACCGTAGCGACGACAGGATCCGACACCACGACGCCCGCGGAAGCGAACGCCGCAACATGGGTGCGGAAGAAGTACGGAAGCGCCTCCGTCCGTAGCGCGAGCGCGCCGCGCCAACCGTCCGGATACCGTCCGACGCCCCCTTGGTCGTCGCGTGCGAGACCTCCAAAGGCGTCGGCGCTCTCGATGAGCTTGGGAACCGCCGGCCGGTTATTCCAATCGCCAAAGCCCTCGGTGGTCGAGATGTTGGGCTGAACATCGTTCGCCCAGGTCTGCATTGGAAACTCGCGCCAGAACCCGAACGAAACCGTCTCGAACGACAATGCGCCTTCAACGGTGACGTTGGCTTCGGAAAGAATTTCCTCCGTATGCCGCGCGAACAGATACTCGAGGACCTGACGCGGGGGAGGCTTCTTCGTCTGGCCGTGAGGCGTTGGCGGAATGATCTCGACGAGCTTGGCATCCACCAAAACCGGCGGCGCGAGCGGCTCGGTCCGTGGGATCACGACGTCGAAGAACCGGCGGCTCCAATTGTCCTCGAACGCTTGCTGCAGATCCGGGCTCCCGGCGATCGGATCGCTCCAGGCGCCTCCGAGCCGCGGCGGCGCCGGGACCGTATCCGGGTCGCTTGCATGCAACAGCGCGTCGGCGAAGCCGTCATAGCGTCCGAACGGCTTGATCGCGTAGCGCTTGAGACGGCGCTTTCGGTCGTCGTGCACGAACGTTACCTGCATCGTCCCGTCGGGAGCCACACCGACCCGCCACGGCTCCGGTCGCGTGACTTCGGCGATCGCAAACAGCGGAGCTTCCAACAGGTTCGGCGGCGTCGGCGGCCCGCAGTCGAAGAAGCGCCGCGTCCAATCCGGGATACGCGCCACCAAGGTCGGTTCGTCGTCTGCGCTGGGCCAGCCCTCCGGCAGACGCTTGCGGGTATAGCTTTTGAGGCTTGTGATGGCGGCGAGCAACGAAGGATGGCCATTGGTCCCGGTCAGAGCCCGAACCCGTGGCGCAGTCAGGTCGGGGAAGCGGCCGAACGCGCTGACCTCGCTCGAGCTGAAATCGACCGGCTGGGTAATCTGGCTGACCTGCGCATTGCTTGCCCAGGGGACAGACCCGTCCGGGCCGAACAGCGTCGCCGCATCCCCCGAGCTTACGATGACCCGCGCGATCGCGACGGTGACCGGATCGCCGGACCCCGAGCCCTTGGCCGTGATGTCGAGCGTCGTCTGCTCGCCCGTTCCGTCGAGCATCGCGGCGCGCAGATCCTTGAGCGCCGGGTCGAAATTCTTCGGCGCCAGCGTGACGATCGGCGGTTTCGCAAGTCCAGAGGTGAGATCGATGACCTCGGCGACCGCGACCAGGTGCGAGGCTCCGGTGAGCGTGTCGAGGTCGAGTGTGACCTTCACGCCGGGCTTCGCCCGGATCGCGAAATACGCCGCCACCTTATCGATCGACGTTGGCGTCCAGCCTTCCGTTTCCGTCCCCTTGTCGACCCAGGTTTTGGCAAACCGGTCGACGGTCGGACGCAACGAGATCTGGACCAGCGACAGCGCCGGGCCAGCAAGAAACTCGGCAGCGTCGTTCGCGCTGACGCCGCGCATGCCGCCGTCGAACGAGGCCAGCGACAGCGTACCGCCGGCATGGGTCATGACGTCGACGAAGGGACAACCGACGTCGTCGTGCCGGTATCTCGGCAGGACCTCATGGAACGATCCCTGCAGCTGCCGCAAGGTGTCTGCCGGCGTCAGGTAGTCGCGCTTCTCGGTGTCGTAAAGCTTGATGCCGGCGGCGAGGCCGAGCGTGCGCAGGATGCTCCAGCCATACGGATCGCGTTGCACCGGCGTCTCGTCGAACCAGCCGGGCACGTCCTTTGCGTTGACCTTCGGCAACTGCTCGAGCACCGGTTCGTAGCGCCGGTATTTCGGCCCCTTCGCCACGACACCCAGCGCGCTCACCTTGATCTTGAACGGCGCCGGAGCGGGATGCGCCGGGTTCTGTGCAACACCGACATCGACGACCAGACGTGCCGTGACGGCGGCGGTGTTCAATGGATCGGCCAAAGCCTTGAGCTGTCCGCCGTCGAGCTTCACGGCCAGCCGGCCCACGGCGGCCTGGATCTGTCCGGCCACGCCTGTCTTGCTGGACCTGTCGATCGTGAAGACGGCAGCCGAGAAATCAAAGTCACCGCCAATTTGGAACCCGAGCACGGGTTGGGCCGGGGC